>JAYUYF010000033.1:0-2239 GCA_043752605.1 Roseiflexaceae bacterium | reverse complement strand
CGGATGGGTCTGACCGGTGAACGATTCCCAGAGTGTTGTCGCCCCACGGTCGAGCATCTCGCCCCAGCGCGCGCGGATCGTCTGGAGCAGTTCGTGTGTTCGCCCCTGCTGCGCCAGCACTTCGAGCGCAAATCCGAGCATAAACGGACTACCGATCGGCACCCAACCCGGTGGTGCGATCGCCACCGCGTGGTGCAACGCGGCGGCGCGCGCGCCCTGCGCCACATCGCAAAATACCACAGCGACATTGGTGGGCTGCGAGACGGTCGTGCTCAGCGTGCCATCGCCGTGCAGCGCATCGACGAACGCCTGATCGGAATCTGACCAGAACACGTGGTTGACGGCGGCCGCCAGCGTATCGGCGAAGGTGTTCCAGCGCGTGGCATCATCTGGCAACCCACACACTGCGGCGAGCGCAGCGGTCGCGCGCAGCGCGCGCACTGCCAGCGCGCTCTCGTGCGCCATGGTATGCGCGGGCGCGGTATCGAGTTGTGTCCAATCGAGGAAGTGCCACGCGCCTGGTAGCGCAAACAGCCCGTGCGGGTTCGCGCGCACTGTTTTCTCAACAAAAGCGGCCTGCTGCGCGAGCGCGGGGTAGATCTCTTTGACAAATGCGGCATCGCCGGTTAGCTGGTAGTGATCCTCACAGGCGACCACCCACAGCCAGCTCCAGTTGGGGATCGGCTGCCGTTCCCAGCCACTCGGCACCTGCGAGCCGACGATCGGCTGGCTGTGGAGCGAATCGGCCGCCAGCCGCAACGAGCGCGCCGCCAACCGCGGGTCGCCGTGGACGTAGGCGTGGACGAGCGCCTCGGTGCGCGCATCACCGGGGTAAAACGTCTGCTCGTAGGTTGGGCAATCGGTGAAGGTATCTTCGCTACACAGCCGCAGGGTATATGCCGAGAGTTCCCAAATCGCGTTGAGGCGCGGGTCATCAGAGCGAAACGCGCCCTGCGCCGGGCCAGGATAGGTGGCGAGCTGCAATCTGATATCGTGGATTGTCAGTGGCTCGGCCGCGCCGTGTACTTGCAGCACCAGGTAGCGTAGCCCGCGTCGATGCGCCGACACGTACTGCTGCCGCCCATCGCGGCAGGTGTAGCGCATGCTGTTCGCCAGCAACTCGGGTAAGACCAGCACCCCCTCCTGCATTGCTTCGGCGCCCAGGATATCGATCGTTGTGCCCGCTGCCGCGCTGACATCGAACGCGATCCAGCCCACCAGCATACGGCCAAAGTCGATCACGTAGCGCTGGCTGATCTGTGGGTTCTCGTGCGGTGTTACTACTACGGGCAGGTGCATCAGTGTGGAGTGCGTGTCGTCCGGCTGGCTCGCGGCGATATCGAGCATACTATCGTCGGTCCAGGTGGCATCGTATGGTAGCGTCTGCCAGCGCGCACCGCTGGCCAACAGTGCGGTTGCGTCTGCGGCGCGGCGTGCGGCCTGGCGCGCCGGATCGTCCGGGTGCAGCGCAACCGCCCAGATGCCGTCGCCGGTCGGCGCGCTGGCGGTCATGCCGGGGACACCAGCGAGCGCGATCGCCAGTTCGCGGTCGTGGGTCTGGCCGCGCCAATCGAGCAACAACGCGTGGTCTCCGGCGGGCAGTGCGTGCGCCGCAGTGGCTCCCAGCCCATCGGCTTGCCACGCCACAGCCTGGCTGGCAAGCCAGACAGCAGGGTACGGGCCGTAGATTGCGCCACGACGCAGCGCAATCGTCCCGGCGGTGGGCAGATGCAGCACGCTGGCGAGCAGCAGATCCATGTCGGTGTGCTCGGCGCTGCGGTCGCCCGGTGTGGCGAGTGACCGCAGATTGGCACCAAGGGTCAGCTCGGGGCGGTGGGCTGCGCCCTGTGCGGTGATCGTCACCGCTGCAATCGGCTCGTCGGTCAGGAAGGGGATTGTGCGCGGCACAAGTTCGCCCCACGGTGCGCAGCCATACGCACCGACGATCGTCGCCGGTTGCCAGGTATCGTCCACAAAATCTGCGGCGAGCCAGGCCGGATCCTCGGCGCGCGCGTCGAAATGTTCTTCCCACGGCAGCTGCACACAGATCCGCGGCACATTTTGTACAAAAGCTGCGCTGCGCTGGACACGCCAGTTGCTATCGGTGGCAAGCACGAGGTTGCCGGCGGCATCGTCGATCTGCGCGAGCAAGCCGCCGCGCGCGGTACGGTGGTGAAAGGTATCCTCGCCATAGTGGAGCACGCGTACCGCAATACAATTTGTGCCCGGCCGCAGGTGA
>JAYUYF010000032.1:0-13147 GCA_043752605.1 Roseiflexaceae bacterium | reverse complement strand
CCCCCCGCCCGCCCTACATCCCCCCGCCCGCGCCCGCTACGCCTCCAGCGTTGAGATATCACCCAGATCCTGGCCGAGCGCCTGGGCCTTCAGCACACGGCGCATGATTTTGCCCGAGCGTGTCTTGGGCAATGACGCAACAAACGTCACGCTCTCCGGGCGCGCGATTGGCCCGAGCTCGGTGCCTACATGCTTCTTCAGCTCATCTTCGAGCGCACCCGAGCCCTCGCTACCCTGGCGCAGGATCACATAGCAATGGATGCCAGTGCCCTTGAGTTCGTGTGGCAACCCGATCGCCGCCGCCTCGGCGACGGTGGGGTGCGAGACCAGCGCGCTCTCGACTTCGGCCGTGCCGAGCCGGTAGCCCGAGACCTTGATCACGTCATCGATCCGGCCGATGATCCAGAAGTAGCCATCCTCATCGCGGCGCGCCGAATCGCCCGCTGTGTACAACCCGACCGGCTCGTTGTCCCAGTAGGTCTGCTTATAGCGCTCAGGGTCGTGCAAAATCGTCCGCATCATCGAGGGCCAGGGCGTCTTGACCACCAGCAACCCGTCTTCGTTGGCCGGTTTCGGGTTACCCTGCTCATCCACCACGTCCATCTCGATGCCAAGGAACGGCCGCGTGCCGCTGCCCGGTTTGAGCGAGGTCGTCGGGTTGGGGGCGATCATAAACGCACCCGTCTCGGTCTGCCACCAGGTATCCATGATCGGGCAGCGGTCTTTGCCGATCACGTGGTGGAACCAGCGCCAGGCTTCGGGGTTAATCGGCTCGCCCACACTGCCCAGCAGCCGCAACGTCGACAGATCGTGGCGATTCGGCCACGCATCGCCAAAGCGCATCAGGCCGCGGATCGCGGTGGGTGCGGTGTACAGAATATTGATACCATAACGCTCGACACACGCCCACCAGCGGTTGGGGTACGGGTAATTTGGTGCGCCTTCGTACATGAATGAAGTCGCGCCTTCGATCAGCGGCCCGTAGACAATATACGAGTGACCCGTGATCCAGCCCGGGTCGGCCGCACACCAGTAGCGATCTTCTTCTTTGATATCAAACGTCAGATGGAAGGTGGCCGAGATACCGACCTGATAGCCGCCGTGGACGTGCTGCACGCCTTTGGGCTTGCCGGTGCTGCCCGAGGTATACAGGATGAACAGCGGGTGCTCGGCATCGACCGGCACCGTCTCGCACTTAATTGATGCGATCGGCAGCGCCATCAGGTCGTGGTACCAGTAATCGCGGCCGGCCTGCATGTCCACCGCATGACCGGTGCGCCGCAGCACGATCGATGTCTGGATCGAGGGGCTGTGCTGCATGGCATCGTCGGCAATCTTCTTGAGCTCGATGACCTTGCCGCGCATGTAGCCGCCATCGGCGGTGATCAGCACCTTGCTGTGTGCATCAGCGATCCGGTCGCGCAGCGCCTCGACCGAGAAGCCACCGTAAATCACGCTGTGCGCCGCACCGATCTTCGCACACGCCAGCATGGCAAACATCAACTCGGGCACACGCGGCATGTAGATCGAGACGATATCGCCCTTCTCGACACCCATGCTCTTCAGGACATTCGCCAGCTTCGAGACCTCGCGGTTGACCGCCAGGTACGAAAAGGTACGATGCGTGCCGTCTTCGCCCTCCCAGATCAACGCCTGTTTGTTGCGCCGCCAGGTCTTCAGGTGCCGATCGATCGCATTGTGGACGATATTGGTCTGCGCGCCAGTAAACCATTTGAAAAACGGTGCGCCGCTATCGTCGAGCACCTGATCCCACGGCGCGTACCACTCGAGCCGGTTTGCCATATCGGTCCAGAATTGCTGCGGCTCGCGGATCGACCAGGCATACAGATCCTCGAACGACGTGTAGCCCTTGCTGCGCCAGTACGCCGCCATGTTCGACTGGTCGATCACTGCTTGCGCGGGTGGATACATGGGTTGATCGCCACCCGAGATCGTCGTCGGGGCCTCGTTCGCCGTGGTCATGTGAACTCCTTCGGTCAACACTGGCTGGTGCGGTGATTGTAGCACGGGTGCCTGTAGCGGCAAAGCATCGCACGGGTCGGCCCGTCACCCCTCGATTGTACTCAAATCGCCCAACGGCTCACCGAGCGCCTGCGCTTTGAGCACGCGCCGCATAATTTTGCCCGAACGTGTCTTGGGCAACGTGCCGGGGAATGTCACGCTTTCAGGGCGCGCGATCGGCCCCATGACCTGCGCCACGTGCGCGCGCAGCACCTCGCCGAGCGCTGGCGTCGCCTCGTGCCCGGCGCGCAGGATCACATAGGCGTGGATCGCATTGCCACGCAGCGCGTGTGGCAGCCCGATCACCGCCGCCTCGGCCACGGCGGGGTGCGAGACCAGCGCGCTCTCGACTTCGGCCGTGCCAAGCCGGTAGCCCGACACTTTGATCACGTCGTCCGTGCGGCCGATGATCCAGACAAAGCCATCCGCGTCACGCCGGGCGGCATCGCCGGTGAGGTATTTGCCAGGATATGTGCTCCAGTACTGCTCGACGTAGCGCTGCGGGTCACCGTAAATCGTACGCAGCATACCCGGCCACGGGCGCGTGATCACCAGCGCGCCCTCGCCGCCGGGCGGCACCTCGTTGCCCTGCTCGTCGAGGATCTGGATAGCAGTGCCCGGCACCGGGAACGCACACGAACCCGGTTTGGTGGGCGCTGCCACCAGCGACGAGATCATCGGCCGCGCGGTCTCGGTTTGCCACCAGCTATCGATGATCGGGCACTGTGCGCGGCCGATGACCGTATAAAACCAGCGCCACGCCTCGGGGTTGAGCGGCTCACCCGCGCACGACAACAGCCGCAGCGAGGAGAGATCACGGCGTTTGGGCCAGGCATCGCCAAAGCGCATCAGGCCGCGCACCCCCGTAGGCGCGGTGGCCAGGATCGTGACACCATGGCGCTCGACGATGCTCCACCACCGGTCGGGGAACGGGAACGCCAGGCCACCCTCGTACATGATCGTCGTGATACCGTGCAACAGCGGACCGTACAGCACGATCGAGTGGCCGACAATCCAGCCCGCATCCGACGTACAAAACAACGTATCGCCCGGCTTGATATCGAGCACATCGCGCAGCGTGGTGTAGACATCGACCATGTAGCCGCCGACGGTATGTACCACGCCCTTTGGCTGGCCGGTGCTACCCGAGGTGTAAATAATAAACAGTGGGTCTTCGGCATCCAGCATTTCGGCCGGGCAAGTCGCCGATGCGATCGGCAGCGCCATCAGTTCGTCCCAGCCATAATCACGCCCGGCGCGCAGCTCACCACCCTGGCCAGTGCGCCGGATGACGACACAGCTCTCGATCGACGGGCAATGTTCGACGGCCGCGTCAGCGATTGTTTTCAGATTGATAGTCTTGCCGCTCAGATAGCTACCATCGGCCACCACCAGCAGTTTGGCCTGCGCGTCTTCGATCCGCGAGCGCAGCGCCTCGGTGCTCAGGCCGCCGTAAACTACCGTGTGTACCGCGCCGATCCGGGCGCAGGCCAGCATCGCGATCACCTGCTCGGGGCAGCGCCCGGTGTAGATCGCCACCCGATCACCCTTGCGCACGCCGAGCGCTTTGAGCACATTGGCGAAGCGGCAGACCTCGCGGTGCAACTGCCAGTAGCTGTAGCTACGGATCTCGCCCGGCTCCCCCTCCCAGATCAGTGCCAGCATATTGCGGCGCGGCGTAGCAAGGTGGACATCGAGCGCGTTGTAGCACAGGTTTGTGGTGCCGCCGGTAAACCATTTGTAGAATGGCGCGTCATCAGCATCGAGCACACGCGTGTACGGCGTGAACCAGTGCAGCGCACGCCCGGCTTCGTCCCAGTAGGCCGCCGGATCGGTGTCTGCGCGCGCAGCGGCGGCGGTATAGTCTTGCAAATTGGCAATCGCGGCGGCGTGGGCGAGGGGCGGCAGGGGAGCAGCGGTGACAGGATCGGTCATCGGCAACCTCATCGTAGCACGGAGACGGAACGCGATCGGTGATTCACGCGATTATACCAGCGATCGTGCGGCGGGCGGCGACCCGCCGTCTCACTGCCACGCGCCGCCCACCGCCCACCGCCCGCGCCGCCGCCCCCGTACCGGCGCATCGTGATGCGCCGCCTCGCCCGCGCCGCCGCTACAGCTGCTCGACCACTGATCCCGCGCGCGCAACGTCGGTCTCCGCGTCGGCAGGCTTTGGCAAATAGTCTTCAGCGCGGCCGAGCGCGGTGAGCCGGAAGATCGTGGGGATGATCGCCATCAGCGCACCGATCACCAGGAACACCAGCGCGACATCACCCGTGCGCTCGATCGCGTAGCCGCCAAGCAGCGTGCCAAGCGGGATGGCCGACCATGCGAGCACGCCCGCAATACTCATCACGCGGCCGAGCATCTCGTTTGGCACGATCGCCTGGCGCAGGCTACCGGTGTTGATGTTGAACAAAATCCCCAGTCCCTGTACCAGCGCCCAGAGCAGCACCCCCAGCCAGAGACCAGTGGTCTGCGAAAAAACCATGATCAGCAGCCCCTCGACCGTGAGCGCCCCGAGCGCCACCGTGCTGAATGAGAAACGTTTGCGTAGCGGCCCGGCGAGCAACGCCAGCACCACCACCCCCGCGCTACCAGCTGCAAACAGATAGCCCACCTCGCTCTCGCTCGCACCCAGCCGCCGCTGCCCAAACAGCACCAGCTGTGTGCCGACCGTGCTGGCGACAAAATTGACCAGCGCCATCATCAGTGAGATATTGCGCAGCACCGGGTGGCCCAGCACATAGCGCAACCCCGCGCCGATATCCTGCCGGATATTGGTGCTGTGCGTGCGCCCGGTCGCCTCGAAAGGCCGCCGGATGCTGGCGAGCGCCACCGCCGAGATCAGAAACGATGCCGCATCGAGCAGCAACAGATCGCTCAACGGTACGGTGGCCACCAGCAAGCCAGCAAGCAGTGGCCCGGCCACCTGCGCTGCTGAATAACTGGCCTGAATGCGCCCGTTGGCCATCACTAGCTCGGTGTGTGGCACCAGGTTGGGGATGGCGGCAAATTCGGCAGCGTGAAACGCGATGCTCACGGTGCTGGTGAGAAAGCCGACAACATAGATCCACCAGATCTCGAGCCTTTCGAGGTGCGCCAGCAGCGCAATCGAGGCGATCGCCAGCGCGTTGATAATATCGACGACGATCATGAGCCGCTTGCGCTTCACCCGATCGACCCACGCGCCGATCACCAGCCCAAACAGCAAATACGGCAAAAACGCCGTCGCGCTGCTGATCGCCAGATTGAGCGCCGAGCCGGTGAGCCGAAAGATCAACAGTGGCAACGCGAATGCGGTGAACGATGAACCAAAATTCGAGATCGTCTGCCCGATAAAGAACTTCCAGAAGTCGCCGCTCAGGCGATGGGTTGTCGTCGTCATGACTGTTCACCTTCCTGTGGCGGGCGGTTATGGGTTGTCGGAAAGAACGTGTAGAACAGGCGATACGGCTGCGCGTCAGTCGCATCGCTCTCGCTCGCGGCAAACTCGCTGGCCAGCTCGCGCAACCGCTCGGTGAACGCTGCCACGCACGCTTCGTCGACAAAGTGAAACGACCAGAAGCTCGCCATCCGCCCGAGCGGCAGATCACCCCGCGCCGTCGTCCCCGCCGCATAGCTCTGCGCCAGCTCGGCACGCGTGCCCGCGAACACCAGCCCGATGCCCTCGGGCAATTCGTCGCCTGTTGGCGCGAAGACCTCGGGCGCAAACGTGAACGTGTAGGCCGTCGCGCGGTAGCGCTTCTCGATGATCCCCGATACCACACGCGTCTGAACGACGCGGATCAGCCCGTGGCGCTCCAACAATCCCAGATGATAGTAGAGCTTCTTGATCGGCACCTTGAGCGCTTCTGCAAGCTCACGCGCGGTGGCAGATCCGGCGCGCAACTGCGGGATCAGCCGCGTGCGCAACGGATCGGTCAGCGATCGCAGCGCGGCCAGATCGTTCACCACCAGCACATCATCCGGTTCACACGATGCCTCATCTTGCATTTTTCTACCATCCTAAATATTTTGGATGACTCAGGAATATACGACGAACGATTGTCTGTCAAGGAGTGCTAACGGCGTGCTTGACGCAGGCAAAAGCCAATGCTACAATACGAACACAAGTTCGAATCGGTGAAGAGAAGCTGATCAGGCGCATTGTGCGGGTAGTGGCTCACTACCGGGCCACACAGCGCGGGAGAGACAGACCATGTATTTGCTCTGGTTTGATGACACGACGCGCAAGACGACGCCCGTGAAGATTAGCGAGGCGATGGCAGCCTACGAGCGGCATTTCAAGCAGCGGCCCAACCTGGTGCTCGTCCACGAGTCCGAGCAGGTGCCGGTTGATGGTATGGTGACGCGTGTCGAGCCGTTCGTGCGGCGCAACAACTTCTGGATCGGCCACGAAGTGATCGAAAAAGCGGCGTAGGGTCGAAGTATTCCCTGCCGCCACGAAGTGATCGAAAAACGGCGCAGGGCCGAAGCGTTCCCTGCGGCACACAAACTGCGCTACACTACAGCAGTCAGCATTGCAATGAGGAGCGCAGCAGGTGGAATATCGTGAACTTGGCCGAACCGGGTATCAGGTCTCGGCGATCAGCTTTGGCGCATGGGCGATCGGCGGGACGTGGGGCGATGTCGACGATACCGAATCGCTGGCGGCGCTGCATCGCGCACTCGATCTGGGCGTCAACCTGTTCGACACCGCCGATGTGTATGGTGATGGGCGCAGCGAGCGGCTGCTGGCACGGTTGCGACGCGAACGCAGCGAACCGTTTTATGTGGCCACCAAAGCCGGGCGGCGGCTCAGCCCGCACATTGCCGCAGGGTACGACGCGGCCAATCTGACCGCATTTGTCGAGCGTAGCCTCACCAACCTTGAGACCGAGACGCTCGATCTGCTCCAACTACACTGCCCACCAACGGCGGTCTATTACACGCCCGAAGTCTTTGGCGCGCTCGATGATCTGGTGGCGGCGGGCAAGGTGCGCCACTACGGCGTGAGCGTCGAGAAGGTCGAGGAGGCGCTCAAAGCGATCGCGTATCCGGGCGTGCAATCGGTGCAGATCATCTTCAACATGTTCCGCCAGCGCCCGGCCGAGTTCTTTTTCGCCGAGGCACAGCGGCGTGGTATCGGCATTCTGGCACGGCTGCCGCTCTCATCGGGAATGCTGACGGGCAAGATGACTGCCAGCAGCAGCTTCGCCGCCGATGACCACCGCGCATTCAACCGCGATGGTGCGGGCTTTGACAAAGGCGAGACTTTCTCGGGGATCGATTATGCGGCCGGGCTCGCCGCCGTCGAGGCGTTGCGGCCGCTGGTGCCGCCGGGCGCATCGCTGGCGCAACTGGCACTGCGCTGGATCCTGATGCACCCGGCCGTCACCTGCGCCATCCCGGGCGGCAAACGGCCCGCACAGGTCGAGGAGAACGTGGCCGCCGCCGATCTGCCCACACTCGATGACACAACGATGGCGGCGGTGGCGCAGATCTACGCGGCGCAGGTGGCAACGTACGTGCATCAGCGCTGGTAGGGGTGGATCGGTCGAGCCAAAGCGTTGCTCTGGCCCGACCGATCTGGCCGATCGTTGCCACAGGGAAATCGCACAAAAATCGTGATGACCAGCGTCTCCGTCCACAGTCCGCTGGCGGCGCACACGTTCTACACCGCAGTGCTCGGCTTCACCTCGAGCGCACGTACCTACCAGCCAGGCGTTGTCCCATGCGGGCATCCCGTAGCGCCGAAGCCACGCTTCGGCCGCAGGCGATCGACCACCACACCGCCACGATCCCGTAGCGCCGAAGCCACGCTTCGGCCCCAGAACAGATCCGAGTTGCACGCCGTGGCGCAAGCGAGTATCATACAGGTGTAGCACATTTGCGCGGTATGGCAGGGAAACGATGGCACGATCACTTCAACGACAGGGGGTTGTCGTCAGCGATGAGATGCGCGATCTGGCGCAACGGCTGACCGACGCCGGCTATAAAGTGACCAGCCCGCGGCTGGCGGTCTTGCAGGCGGCGCTCTCGCACGATGGCAGCTTTACTGCCGCTGAAGTCGAGCGCTGGCTCGGCACCCGCGCCGAGTCGCCGGGCGAGGCGAGTATCTTTCGCACACTCAAACTGCTCACCGATATTGGCGTGGCCGAGCGCATCCACGGTGTGGATGATTGCCACCGCTATACGCTCCGCAGCGGCCATATGCACCGGATCGTCTGCACCAGTTGCGGGCGGTTGAGCGAATTTGAAGATTGCGCGATTGGCGAACTGATCACCCGCCTCCAGTCCGCAACTGGCTATGCGATCGATTCTCATTTGCTCGAATTATTCGGGCGTTGCCCGGCCTGCCAGGCCAGCCCGCCCGCCGGAGTGCGCGATGACCAAGGCCAAGACCCCGGCGCGTAAGTCGACGGCCCCCAAGACCAGCGCGCGTCGGAAATCGCCGCCGCCCGCTACGCTGCGCCCGGATCAACAGCGCGAGCTGTTTGCGTTGGGGATGATCCTGGTCGCGGCGCTGACGATCGTTTTCTACCTGACGAGCGCGCGCGGGCTGTTTGGTGCGTCGTGGGTTGGCTTTACCCAGTATATTCTCGGCTGGGGTGCGCTGCTCATCCCGCTTTCGCTTGGCCTGCTCGGGGCAGCAATTCTGTATCAGGAGCGCCGCAACGATACCAAACTGACGGCGTGGACCGTCAGCGGCACGCTGCTGGTGCTGGCGGCACTGCTGGTGATGCTCGAATTTGCGGGTGGGCTGCGCATCGATATCGAGGAGCGCCCGGGCGAGGGCGGCGGCGCGATTGGCTTTGCGCTGACCGAACTCTTCAGCCGTGGTATCGGCCGCCCGGCCACGTTTGTGCTGTTTTTCTTTGCGGGGATCGCGGGCGCGTTGCTGACGTTTGATATCACGCTGCACGAGGTGCTGCGCACCGCGCGTGATGCGTTTGCACGATTCTATGCCACCGTGCTCGCGGCGGGCAACCCGCACCAGCCAGCAGATGACCGTGCGCCCGCCACCAGTGGTGATACGCGCTACACACCACCGCCCGATGCGCCCAGCGCAGCAGCACAGCGCAAGGCGCGCGCCGCCGCACTGGTGGCGGGTAGTGTGCTCGAAACCGAACTGATGGCGACACCGATCGCCGAGCGCACGACCAAGGCCAACCTGTTTCGGCGGCCAGATGCGCCCGAAGAGTCCACCGCAAAGCCCGCGCCACGCGCGGCCAAGCCTACTGCTGAGGGCAGCACGGTGCTCGAAGAGTTGCTCAAGCGCCCGGCGGTCGTGGTGCCGACACCACCGACCGAGGTGGTGCAGGCACCGCTCGATGGATTTGAAGTCTCGCCCATCCACCACGCGTGGCCGATGCCCTCGCTCGATGTGCTGGAGCATTCGATCCCGGGCAGCATCACGGATGATGAGCGCCGTGGCCGCGCACGGCTGATCGAAGAGACGCTGGCATCGTTCAAGGTTGAAGCGCAGGTGGTGGGCGTCAACACCGGCCCGGCCGTCACCCAGTTCGAATTACAACCGGCCGTCGGCGTCAAGGTCAGCAAAATCACCACGCTTGAGCGCGATCTAGCGCTGGCGCTCTCGGCCAAGTCGCTGCGGATCGAAGCGCCGATCCCGGGCAAGAATGTGGTCGGCATCGAGATCCCCAACTCGGCGATCTCGACCGTCAGTATGCGCGAGATGGTCGATGTCGATGATTTCGAGGTCGCGAAGGGGCGGCTAAAATTGCCGCTTGGCAAGGATGTCTCGGGCACGCCGGTTGTCACCGGGCTCGATCGCATGCCACATCTGTTGATCGCGGGCAGCACTGGCAGCGGCAAGAGTGCCGCGATCAATACCTTTATCTGCGCGCTGTTGCTCAAACATACGCCAGATAATCTCAAGTTTTTGATGGTCGACCCCAAGATGGTCGAGTTGATTATGTACAACGGCATCCCGCATCTGCTGGCTCCGGTGGTGACCGAGATCGAGCGCGTCGTGCCGACGCTCAAATGGGCCACGCGCGAGATGGAGCGGCGCTACAAGGTCTTCTCGCGCCACGGGTTTCGCAACATCGACAGCTACCGTACCGCAGTGCGAACGCGCGCGGATCTTGAGCCGATGCCGTACATCGTGATCATTATCGATGAACTCGCCGACTTGATGATGATGGCCCCTGACGAAGTCGAGACGCTGATCTGCCGCTTGGCGCAAATGGCGCGCGCCACCGGCATTCACCTGATTATCGCCACCCAGCGCCCGTCGGTCGATGTGGTTACGGGTCTGATCAAGGCCAATTTCCCCAGCCGCCTGGCGTTTGCCGTCACCTCGCAGATCGACTCGCGGGTGATACTCGACAGCAACGGTGCCGAGCAATTGCTTGGTCGCGGTGATGCGCTGTTTATGGCGGCCGATGCTGCGCGCGCCGTACGTGTGCAGGGCACCTACGTATCCGAGCCTGAAATTGAGCGGATCGTGGGCTTCTGGCGGCGTGCGGTGCCCCCCGAGGAGGGCAAGGGCGACAAGGGCGACAAGTCTGAGAAGGCTGAGCGCCGTCCGGCGGATACGCGGCTGGCGACGGCCGACCCGCAGCCCACCGCGCCGCCCGCGATGCAGGGCCCGGCTGAGTTCCTCAGCGTCGACGAACGCGACGAGTTGCTGCCCGAGGCGATCAAGCTCGTCCAGCAGCACCAGCGTGCATCAGCATCACTACTCCAGCGGCGGCTACGGATCGGTTATAGCAAAGCCGCACAGCTGATCGAGCTGCTCGAACAACAGGGCCACGTCGGCCCCGCCGCAGATGGCCGCTCGCGCGAGGTGCTGCGGCCCGGTGAGGACGAGCCCGAATGAACGCGCCGCACTCAAGCCTGGCGCGGCTGCTGGGCGATCTGGACGCGCTGGCGAGCTTTGTCGAGCCCGCAACGCGCGGTTGGACGCGGCGTTTCCCCTCGCAAGCCTATCTCGATGCGCGCGTCTGGTTACGCACCCGGATGATCGCCGCCAGACTGACAACCAGCATCGACGCGGGGGGCAACCTGTTTGGTCAGCGCGCGGGCCGCGAAGATCTGCCACCGATCGTGATCGGCAGCCACAGCGACAGTGTCGCTGGCGGCGGGCGGCTCGACGGCGCGTATGGTGTGCTGGCGGCGCTCGAAGTGGCGCGCACCCTCGATGAATTTGGCATCCAGTTGCGCCATCCGCTGCTCGTCGCCGATTACCTCGCCGAAGAAGCCAATGATTTTGGTATCAGTTGTGTGGGCAGCCGTGCGCTCGCGACCGGCCTCCGCGCAGAGTGGCTGGCGCGCACCGTCGGCGATACCACGCTGGCGGCGGCACTCGCGGCGCACGGCGGTGACCCGGCGGCCGTCGCTGCACCGTTGCTCACGCGTGGCGCGTGGCACGCCTGCCTGGAGCTGCATATCGAGCAGGGGCCGGTGCTCGAAGCGCGCGGTGCAGCGCTGGCGGCGGTGAGCGGGATCGTCGGCATCCGGCGTGGAGTGTTCGAACTGAGCGGCCGCGCCGACCACGCCGGCACTGCACCGATGGCGCTGCGCAGCGATGCGCTGGCGGCGGCGGCGGCGCTCACGCTGGCACTCGAACGGCTGTGCCGCGCGACGCCAGATGCCGTCGGCACGGTGGGGCGTCTGGTCGTCGAGCCCAATCAGGCGAATGTCGTCCCCGAGCGCGTGCTGCTCACCGCCGAGGTGCGCTCACTGGCCCCGGAGAAGCTCGAACTGATCTGGGGTGCGTTGCTCGCCGAGGGCGATGCCAGCAGCGAGGAACGCGGCGTCATGCTGCGGCTGCTCTCGCACACCGACACGCCGGCTGCGCTGGCACCACCGCTGCTGCTCGATCAGGTCGTGGCGGCGTGCCGCAGCCTCGATCCGCACGCACCAATCATCGCCAGTGGTGCCGGGCACGATAGTAGCCAGACCGCGCTGGTGGCACCCACAGCCATGCTGTTTGTACCAAGCATCGGCGGCCGCAGCCATACCCCCGCCGAGGATACCAGTCCCGAACACCTCTCGCTGGGAACGGCGGCGCTACTCCGCGCGGTACTCGGCGTCGACGCATGCGACGGGTTCTAACCAACCTGGCGGCGCGAGCGGGGCGGGGACGATATGCTTCGGCCCTACGTGCCCCCGCCGCGATCATCGATCCCTACGTGCCCCCGCCGCGATCATCGATCCCCACGCGCTGATCCTGTACAATACACCGATACCCGCCCGACCGTGGAGACCCAACGATGATCACGCCTACCGATCGCGCGTATGCGCTGGCGCGCGATGCCGCCGACCCACTAACGTCGTATCGCTCCCAATTTGTTGATGATGGTACGCTGATCTATATGGACGGCAACTCGCTCGGGCGTCTGCCGCACGCCACCGCCACACGCCTGCGCCAGGCTACCGACACCGAATGGGGTCAGCAGCTCATCCGCGGCTGGCAACACGGCTGGTACGAGGCACCACAGCGGATCGGCGATGCCATCGGCAGGTTGCTCGGTGCAGCTCCAGGCACGACAATCGCCTGCGACAGCACGTCGATCAACCTGTTCAAGCTGGTGGTGGCCGCGCTGCGCATGCGTCCTGGCCGCACGACGATTGTGAGCGATACACTCAATTTTCCGAGCGACCTGTACATCATCCAGGGCGCGATCGACCTGCTGGCTGCCGGGCATACGTTGCAACTGGTGCCCGCCCACGACGGGCTCACCGTGCGCGACGAAGACCTCAACGCGGTGATCGACGACACCACGGCGCTGGTGTTGCTCTCGCACGTGGCCTTCAAGAGCGGGTTTCTCTACGATATGGCCGCAATTACGCGGCAGGCACACGCCGCCGGTGCGCTTGTGCTGTGGGATCTGAGCCATTCGGCAGGGGTGATACCCACCGCGCTCGATACCTGGAACGTAGATTTTGCGGTGGGCTGCTGCTACAAATACCTGAACGGTGGGCCGGGCGCGCCCGCGTATCTGTACGTCAATGCGCGTCACCAGCAAGATGCGGTCTCACCAATCTGGGGCTGGTTTGGCCGCAAAGCACCGTTTGGCTTTGATCTGGACTACACGCCGGCGGCGGGGATCGACCGCTGGCTGGCGGGTACACCGCCGATGCTCTCGCTGCTGGCGATCGAACCGGGCGT
>JAYUYF010000031.1:0-5776 GCA_043752605.1 Roseiflexaceae bacterium | reverse complement strand
TCTGCTGGTCATTGCCGCTCGTTTTGCGGATGATAATCTGGCCGCCATCTAAAAAATAGATACTTTTGCCATCGGGAGCAAATTGCGCCTGCGATTTGTAACCGGTGCTGCTGGTGAGCTGGCGCGGTGGCTGCTCGCTGCGCGCGTCGTCGAGCGACTGCATCCAGAGATTGACCCGATCGGCCACGGTGGCCGAAAAAATCAGATCGCGGCTGTCGACGCTCACACACAGCGCGGCCGCGTCCATGGTGATCGGTGTCAGGAAGCGTAGACGGCGCGCGATCCCCGCGAACTGAATCTCGACCTTTGGCAGTGTTTTTCGATCGGGCGCGGCTGGCTTTGGCTCTGGCGGCCGTTCGGCCTCGGATCCTTCGACCGAATCACCCGCTCCACTGCCCGCCTCAGGCGCGGTATCATCGGCGGGTGCGTGCTGCTCGCCGGGTACACGCTGCTCCTCGGCAGGCGGGCGCGCATCAAACAACTTCTCAAACTCGGTCTCGCGGAATTGTGGCGTTGCGGGTGTAAGTTCGACGCGCGCGACCTGCGTCTCGGAACGATACTGACCGGTGGTAAACACGATCGTGCGGCCGTTATTGAGCCACAGCGGGCCGCCACCCGCAATGTTACTGAGAAACGTGATCTTGTGCGCGTGATCGGTATCGATCTGCTGCACGTACAGATTGCTAAACATCTGCTCGTCGACGGCACTAAAACAGATCCAGGCACTATCGGGTGACCACGCAAACGATGCGCCGATCAGAAAATGCGCGCGGATGAACGCGCGATCCTCGCCGCTCGCGAGATGCACCAGCCGAATTTCATCCACGCCCAGACCATACGCCAGCCAGGTGCCATCGGGCGAATAGTGCGGTGCGCTGGTGCGTCCAGCCGCGGTCGTGACCTGGGTCTCAGTGCGTGTGACAAAATCGTACACGAACAGCCGCTCGTCGCCCACACGATCCGAGGTATACACCAGCCGCCGACTATCGGGTGACCAGGCGACCTGGCGCTCGCGGCTGTGACCACGCCCGACGCGAAACGCCACCCCCTGGCGCTGCTCTTTCTCGGTCTCTTTATCCGCGAAATCGGCATATACCCGCCCACGCACAACCAGTGCGATCTTTTTGCCATCGGGTGCGAGCGCGACCTCGGAAGGCTCGCGGCTGATCGTGACTGGCCGCAGCGGCAACACGCGCGTATCGTGGCGCAGCGTGATCGTCACCGGCGCGCAGTGGCCATCGGCCGTCGTGCAGCGCCAGATCCCAAAATCGCGCTCAAAAACGATGGTCTTGCCATTCGCGCTGATCGATGGCCAGCACACGCGCCCATCGCTGAAGCTGGTGATGCGGCGCGCGGAGCCACCATCGAGCGCCTGATACCAGATATTCTCGCAGCCGTCGCGGTCGGAGACAAAATAGAGTCCATTGCTGGCAGGTGCCCACATCGGCCAGCGATTTGCGCCCGGCGCATCCGCAAGAATTTGGCAATCGTCTGCGTCGGCCTGGTTGCTGGCGATCCAGAGTATCGCACCACCATACGGGTTTGGGCCGCGCCGCCACCACGGATCACGGGTGACGACAAACGCCGCGTGCTGACCATCGGGCGAGATCGCCATCGAAGTCATATTCTCGTAGGGCTGGCCAAGCCAGCGTACCGGCGTCTCGCCGCCAACGCCAACACGGTACAACGCGCTGCCCTGCCGGTCGCGCATGCTGCTGAAGTATATTGCCCTGCCGTCTGGTGCCCACGCCTCAGGTATCGATGCTGAATCGTGGTGCGTCAGCCGCTGCAATTCCTCGCCGGTCATCGACATCAGATACAGATCGCCGCTGCCGGTGCGATTCGACGCATACGCGATCTGGTTGCCATCGGGCGACCAGACCGGGTTGTTGTGCGCGGCGTGATGGGCGGTGAGTTGCTCGGCGACGCCACCACCGAGCGGTACAAGCCAGATATCACCCGCACACACAAATGCGATTGCATCTCCATCCGGCCGGATCGCAGGTGTGCGCAGGTACGGTCGCGGTGGGGGCTGCACAGACATAGTGACTTCCTCGATCCTTGATGCGTTCGGCGAATTATACTGTACTCACCGTCGTACGCAACTCTATCGTATGCTAGCGAGTGCAGCAATGCGGGTACGAAATCGATGACAAATCGTTCATACTGGCGCAGTAGTGTCAGCCGCATGTCAGTTGCTGATCGCTGCCGCAGCGGAACCAGCTTTGCTATAATGGCTACGGAACAAATGCTCAACGGTGGTCGTCGTTCTTCTGCAGACTGCCTGTGTCAGGAGTGATCATGCGAACAGCCCGTGTTCTTTTGTTGGTATGTGTGCTGGCGCTACTCGCGAGCTGTGGCGGCCAGACGGGTGTCCCCACGATCGCCGCGCCATCATCACGCGCCACGCCCTCGGTCACCGCCGAAGGTACGGTGATCTCGTTTGGTGTCTGGGAGTACGAAGTCGCGCAGTATGCGCCGCTCGCCGAACGGTTCAATACAGAGAATCCGGGCAGCACGGTTGTCGTTGTCCCGATCGATGAGGTCTACAATACGTCGAGCGGTGATCCGCTCGCAACGTTGCGGGCTGCGGTGTCGTTTGTCGATACCAGCGTCGCATACGGTTTGCCCAGTGCAGCCTACAACACGCCGCTGCTGCTCGATCTGCGGCCATTCATGGAATCGGATGCGACGTTTGCGCGTGATGATTTTTTCCCCGGTGCCCTCGATCGCTATGCTAGCGATACTGGTGTCTGGGCGCTGCCGCGCTCGTTTTATGTGCCGCTGTTGAATTACAATCAGACGCTGTTTGCCGAGGCGGGTGTCCCCGAACCGACATCAGCCTGGACGTGGGCCGAGTTGTTGGCTACCGCCGAGCAGTTTGCCCGCAAACGTGGCACGACGATCGAACAGTATGGCTGGCTCGATCCGAGCAGCGGGTTTTTGCCGTTGCTCGGGTTGCTCCAGCAGCAACAGATTGACCCGCTACAGATCGCTCCCGCCGAGCTGCGGCTCACCGATCCGGCCTACCTCGATGCCGCCCGCGCGCTGCAAAAGCTGTATGTCTCGGGCGCGCTTGTCAATCCGTATGGCATGGCCAGCGGGCCCGGCGGTGATGGCGGCGGTGGTCAGCCATTCGATGGTGCTGAGACGGTGCGATCTGGCCGCGCTGCGATCTGGGGCGATATTGGTGTCACCGACGCCGAGGGCAAGCCGCTACAACTCGATTTTGCGCGGCGCATCGCCTACCCTGTGGGCTCGGCTACTGCGCTGTTTGGCGGCGCGGGCGATGGACTGATCATCAGTGGTGGTACGGCGTACCCTGAGGCCTCCTGGCGCTGGATCGAATGGCTCTCGCGCCAGCCGATCGAGGTGAGCGACGATCCCACCGGCGGGCTCGCCAGTGGCCGGATCCCCGCGCGGCGTTCGGTGGCGGATCAGGTCGCCTTCTGGCGTGATCTCGATCCGCAGAGCGTCGCCGCCTACGAGGCGGCGCTGAGTCGCGCCAGCGCTGACGCAACCACGTTTGATAATAATGTGCTTGGCGCGTTCGCCTCGCTTGCAAATCGGGTAACGAGCGACCCTACGACAGATATTGCGAAGGCTGCCACCGAAGCGCAGCGCGAGCTTGATGCCTCGCTGTTGATGGCGCAGGGAGCCACGCCCACGCCGCGTGTCGATACCGGCCCGGTGACGGTGGCGACGCCCGAGCCGCAGACCGCGCCCGCCGGTGCCACGCCGATTACGTTTGGTATCTATGGCTACTCATCCTCTGAGATTCGCCCGATCCTGCGCGCGTTTCGCGAGACAAATCCAGACATTTTTGTGACACTCGAGCCGTTTGGCGCGCTCAATAACGAGAATGGTATGGTCGATGACCTCTTCGCGACGCTGGCGCAAGGGTCAGATTGCTTTATTTCGTCCGATCGACCGACGGCGGCAAACGAGCAACTGGTGCTCGATCTGCAACCACTGCTCGATGGTGATAGCAACATCCCGGCCGATGATTTCTTCCCGGCGATGCTCAGCCCGTATCAGCGCGGTGGTGCGCTGCTTGGCCTGCCCTACGCAGCCAGCCTACGCACGCTGGGCTACAATACAACGTTGTTTGATACCGCAGGCGTGAAGCCACCGAGTGCGGCGTGGAAATTGGACGATCTGCTCAGCAATGCACAGGCACTCACCAGCGGCAACGGCGATCAGAAAACCTACGGCTACGTGTCGCTCAATGGCCCGCTCAACGATCTGGTATTCTTTGCCGGGCGCGCGGGCGGCGGGCTGACGACCGGTGATCTCACCGCGCTGCGGCCAGATTTTACCAACCCGAAGACGATTGCGGGGATCCAGTTTTACCTCGATCTGGCACGGGTACACGGGGTCATGCCCGCGCCCGCGCTCAACTTTGATCGCGAAGCTGAAAGTGTGAACGACCTGTCATACGATCTGGTGCGCCAGGGGAAAGCGGGCATGTGGCTCGATTTTGGGATCGGCATGGCCTCAGCGGGTGCGATGGGCGATGAGGGCGCGATGGGCGAGACAGACTTTGTACCCGCGATCGCTCCGCTGCCGCTCGGCGGTGGTGGCCTGCGCGCGGATGATCTGTTCACGCGCGGGTTGTATATCTCCGCGCAGGCCAGCGCACCCGAGGCGTGCTGGCAGTTGCTCAGTTTCTTCACCAGCCAGCCGCAGTTTGTCTATAGCGATGTGCCCGCCCGTGAGTCACTCGCGACCTCGCCCGAGTTCCAGAGTGAGGCGCGCGCTGATACGCGCGCGGTGTTCAACGCCTACCGCGATGTCCTGCGTGTACCCGGTGAGGCACCGCAGAGCAATCAGGCCGTGCTCTACAGTCCGCAGTTTGAGAGCTACTGGCTGCTCAAGGCGCTCAACGCGCACCTGACCAAACAGACTGATCTGGCGACCGAACTCGCAGCGGCGCAAACGGTGACGACCGCATTTGCCGAGTGCGTGGCTGCCAAGGGCAAACCGCCGACCTGCGCGCGTCAGGTCGATCCGACCTATCGTGGCTTTCTGACAGACGAACCAGGGATCGAATGAACCAGCGTACTCCTTTTTGGCCGCGCGGCGGCTGGCTACTGGGCGCTATACTCTTGCTCAGCGCGTGTGGTGCGAGCGCACCCGCCGTCGTGCCCGTCACGCCGACGCCGCTACCACCTGACCCGGCGCTCGAACGCCCGACGTTTACCGTCGCGCAGGGTGAAATTATCCGCACGGTCGAGTTTACCGGCCGCGCCACACCCGTCGATCTGCAACGGCTGACGTTCCGCCGTGATGGGCGCGTCAACACCGTGGCGGTCGCGGCGGGCGATGTTGTGGCGGCTGGTCAGGTGATCGCCGAGCTGCAACAGACCGAGGCGCTCGATGATCTACGCAACGCCGAGGATGGTGTCAGCCAGGCGCAGCGTGATCTCGAGAACGCGCGTGCCGCGCAGCAGAAAGAGGTTCGTAGCCGCGAAGTCGAGCTCACGCGCGCGCGCGAAGACCTGGCGCTGCTGTTGCCCGGCGGTGACAATGACCTGCTCAAGGCGGCCTACCAGAAGCTCGAAGATGCTGAGGTTGAGGAACGCACCACCCGTGATGACTCCTCATGGACAAAGACCACCGCCGAACTCGGCGTCAGCGAGCGCGCCACTGCGCTTGCTGACGCACAAAAGGCGTACAGCGACGCGTTCTGGGCCAACGACTGGGTCGTCCGCTACGGCACCGACCCCGACCAGCCGACGGTTGTCGATGAGCAGGGGCGGCGGCGACCGAATTT
>JAYUYF010000030.1:0-2244 GCA_043752605.1 Roseiflexaceae bacterium | reverse complement strand
CCACATCGTTGTATTCCGCAAAGCGCGCACCCTGCATCACCGGCTCGAACGGTGCGCGGTACTTCTCGCGCGCGGTTACCGCCACCGCACCCATGGTGCGACCGTGGAACGAGCCGCTAAACGCCACCACCGCGCTCTTCCCTTCGCCATGAGTGTCGCGCGCATAGCGGCGCGCAAACTTGAGCGCACCTTCGTTGGCCTCGGCACCGCTGTTGCAGAGAAAGACCTTGTCCATCACGCAGCAACTCTCGACAAGCTGGCGCGCGAGTTCGACTGCCGGGCGGTTGTGGTACAGATTGCTCAAGTGCAGCAGGCCGCCCGCGTGCTCGCTGATCGCGCGCGTCACATCGGGGTCGCCATACCCGAGCGCATTGACCGCAATCCCCGCCACCATATCGAGGTAACGGCGGCCAGCAGTATCGTACAGGTAGCAGCCTTCGCCACGTGCAAAGACAAAATCCGGGCGCGCATAGGTTTGCAGGATATACTGCGCATCGGCGGCGATCACATCGGCGGCGGTGGTGGTCATTGGCGTTGCTCCATGGTATTACGGCAAATGGGAAAAGTCGCTGACGGGCACGATCAGCGTCTCGGTGGCCTGTGGTACGCTAAAACGGAAGGTACTGCCGACACCCACGCTGCTATCGGCCCAGATCCGGCCGTTGTGCAATTCGACAAGCCCGCGCACAATCGAGAGCCCGAGCCCGGTGCCGCCGATCCGGCGTGTATTTGAATTATCGACGCGGTAAAAGCGATCCCAGATCTTTGGCAGATGCTCGGGCTCGATACCAAGACCGTGGTCTTTGACCGAAATCACCAGATATTCGCCGGGCGGATGTTCGGGCGGCAAGGTCGTGGCCACGCTTGCACCGAGCACGATTTGACCACCACGCGGCGAATATTTGACCGCATTGCTCAGCAGATTGAAGAGCACCTGGCGGATTTTGTCGCGGTCCACATACGCAGGCGGCAGCTGCGGCGGCACATCGATCACCAGCGGATGGCGCGCCGTAAAGATAGACATCTGGGTGGCCACCTCGGCAAACAGCTGCCGCAGCGATACAATCCACTGATTCAGCATCAGTGTGCCCGATTCGAGCTTTGACACACCAAGCAAATCTTCGACCATCTTCGAGAGTTGGGTCGCTTCGTTAAAAACCGTTTGTACAAATTCGCGTTGCTCGCGTGGGGTAAAATCGCGCGCCAGCATGAGTTCGGTATAGCCCAGAATCGAGGTCAGCGGCGTTTTGAGTTCGTGCGAGACGATCGAAATAAATTCGCTCTTGAGCCGATCGGCCTCGCGCTCGCGGGTGACATCGCTGACCATCCAGACGCGGCCGGTGAGCTCGCCGAGTGTGTCGCGCGTTGGCACGAGCAGCAGGTGCAATTCGCGGTGCGGGTTGCGTAGCCGCACCGTGATATCCTGAATGTCAGCGGGTGCGCTCTCAGCACCGGTGCAAAAATCGCCAAATCCCATCGGATCGGTCAGGCGTGGCAGCAACTGGCGTACCAGATCGATCTGCAGATGCACCGTCTCGGTCGGATTAACCGGCGAAACACCCCAGATCGTCGGCCAGGCCGGGTTGCAGCGCAGCAATCGCCCCTGCATATCGGTGAGCGCCAGACCGAGCGGGATGCCACCAAACACCTGGCTCAGCTGCGCACCATCGTCGAGCAACGTCTGGCGATCGAGAGCGCGGCGCAGCGCGGGTGCAATTATGGTGCAGAGCGCCTCGACGACCGCCGCCTCGCGCGGGCCAAACGCCGCAGCGCGCGGGCTATCGAGCACCAGCACGGCGAGCGTGGTACCGTTTAACACGACGGGCGCGGCCAGCTCAGCGCGGATCGCGGGGTTGAACAGCTGCACATCGGCATCGGCACCCATATCGCGCAGCAGCAACGGGCGGCCGCTGCGCGCCGCACGACCAGCGAGACCGGCATCGAGCGGCCAGCGGCGGCGCGGCTCACCGTACTGATCACGGGGAAGCGGGTCACGGCCGTAGCCGTTGAAGACCTGCACCACCAGTTCATCACGCTCGTGATCGACCAGATTGATGACGCCCGCCTCCGCGCCCGTGGCCTCCATCGCCCGCGCGAGCAGCGTACCCAACAGCGCACCAAGCGTGACTTCGCGGTCGAGCGCGGCGCTGGTCTCGCTGAGCCAACTCGACTGACGTTCGGTCAGCCGCGCGTGATTCGCGGGTGCCAGCGGTGCCTGCACCGCCAGTGCTGCACTGGCGGGTA
>JAYUYF010000029.1:0-2247 GCA_043752605.1 Roseiflexaceae bacterium | reverse complement strand
TGACTGGGTGACCAAGCGCAACGACTACGCCGACGCCGGGATCCTCGAATACTGGATCGTGGATGCGCAGCGCGGCCAGATCGCCGTATTGCGGCTCGATGATGGTGCGTATCGCGAGCACGGGTTGTTTGCGCGCGGCGAAAGTGCGACCTCGGCGTTACTTCCTGGTCTGGTAGTCAACGTGAGCGAGGCACTCGATGCCGAATAGCAGCGAACGCGGCCCGATGCTGGCGCGGATTCGTGCCGGGCTGGCAAGGAATGGTGCGATGTTCGCCGCCGAGGCTGCGAGCGCACCGCACAATGCCCCACCGTACGTCCACCCGCCCCAGACCGACCTGGCTGCACAGTTTGCGAGCGAGCTGGCAAAGTTGCAGGGGCACCCGCACCGCGCTGCCGATGCCGAGGAGGCGATCAAGATCATCCAGCAGATTTTGCACGCCAAAGGTGCCAGCGATGTTCTCGCATGGGATCTGACGCAGATCGGGTTGACCGGCCTGGCGGCAATGCTGACAAATGAGGGGGTGACCATCCAGACGATTGGCCCACCGCACGATGCGACTGGGCGTGCGGCGCACTATGCGGCACTGGAGCCGGTGCTCGTATGTATCTCGGGCGTCGATGTCGCGATCGCCGAGAGCGCGACGCTGGTGGTACGCGGTGGGCCAGGGCGGCCACGGCTCGCATCGCTGCTCGCGCCAACCTACATCGCGATCGTGCCTGAGCGGCTGCTCGTGCGTGGGCTTGGCGAAGCGCTGGCAAAGCTGCGGATGACACACGGCGATCGGTTGCTCGATGCTGCGTCTGGGTTGACGTTAATCACCGGGCCGAGCCGTACCGCCGATATCGAAATGACCCTGACCCTGGGTGTCCACGGCCCGCGCGAAGTGCATGTGGTGATCGTGGGTGGGGGGTAGGGGCAAAGCGCATGCGGCGGATTGTTGCAACAATCCGCCGCATGCTTTGCCCCTACGGGGGCGGGCGGCGATGCCGCCCACCCCACCCCCGCCCCATCCAAGTCAATGCGTGTCGGTCACGGACTTGCCGACCGCAATGCCAGCCGCACGATCGCGCCGATTGGCAATGATCGAGGCGACGACCGAAATCGTCAGCGCCGCGAGAATAAAGCTGAGCGACACGGGCGTCGGAATTTTGAACGGAACACCGAGCAACGCGCTGACATCGGGCGTCAGCATTTTGATACCGACAAACACCAGCACACCCGCCAGACCCAGCTTCAGGTAGCGGAACTGATCAACCATACCGCCGAGCACAAAGTAGAGTGAACGCAACCCAAGGATCGCAAACACATTCGACGTATAGATGATAAACGGCTCCTGCGTGACGGCAAAAATCGCCGGGATCGAGTCAACTGCAAAGACCACGTCGGTGAGTTCGACCATAATCAGCGTCAGGAACAGCGGTGTTGCCATCAGCACACCGTTGCGCCGGGTAAAGAATTTCTCGCCCTCAAAGTTCTCGGTGACGGGAATAATACGCCGAAAAAACTTGACAACCGGGTGCTGTGACGGGTCGCTGTGACCGTGGTCACGCTGCAATACCATCCGCACACCCGTGAAAATCAAGAACGCACCAAAAATCCAGATCACCCAGTGGAATTCTTTGATCAGTGCTGCACCGGCAAAGATCATGATCGCACGCATGACGAGTGCACCGATGATACCCCAGAACAACACACGGTGCTGGTATGCTGCTGGTACCGCGAACGAGGTGAAGATCAGCACAAAGACAAAGATATTGTCGACGCTGAGCGACTTCTCGATCAGATAGCCGGTCAGGAATGCAAATCCGGCCTCGCTGTTGGTGTAGGTACTGCCGGGCTGCATCCGATCATAGAAATTGAAAACAAGTACGTTGAAAACCAGCGCGAGCGAGATCCAGAAAACACTCCAACCTGCCGCCTCTTTGATCGAAACAGCTTTGGCTTCGCGGTGGAAGACCCCCAGGTCGAGCGCCAACATTCCAACGATGAACAGATTAAAGATTACCCACGGCCAGATTGAATCCATTGCGGCGCATCTCCTCACCAAACCTGATACGGTGATACACAACAAAAGAGGCAAGCGCCTCCCATGATGTGCATCATGGTGGTCTTGCCAGGCGTCAAAACTGACGTTCGGTGGCCGGAAGCTTGCGCTTCGTACTGACGACCCCCGACCCTTGCGGTTGGCTACTCCCCTACCTGCTACCGAGTATACTCTGTTGCACAGGTTTTGTCAATTTTGGATT
>JAYUYF010000028.1:0-2247 GCA_043752605.1 Roseiflexaceae bacterium | reverse complement strand
GCTGGAATGCTTCGGCCCTACACCATATTCGTGATGTCGCGTAACCGTGCGATGACGGTATCGACCGCGCGATCCCACGTCCATTGGCGGGCATCGTGGGCGGCCTGCGCACCTTTGGCGCGGCGTTCGGTCGGATTAGTGGCGACGTGACGCAGCAGTTCGACGAGCGCATCGCCGTCGGGGGCGCTCCAGCGGGCACCACGCACATAGCGGTCGTCGCCGGTAGCAGGGACGAGGCCACGAATAGGCAACGGGTAGCCATTCGTGGCGCTGACAAACGTCGTCGGGGCGCTCCAGGCGGTGGCGATCGCGGGCACACCACAGGCCATTGCTTCGAGGATTGGCATGCCCCAGCCCTCGCCACGCGAGGTACTGATAAAGCAATCGGCGCTCTGGTATAATTCGGCGAGCTGGGAAACACTGAGGGGCCGGTTGTACAAAATCCCAACTGGCGGCGAGGGATGTGGTAGCAGTGCAGCGATCTGCGCGGGCGGGTGGTCTGCCGGGCGGTTGCGATGGCAATCGACCTTGAGCAGCAGCAACACATCGTCGCTGGCGCGGAACGCAGCACGGTAGGCCTTGAGCAGCAGATCGATCCCTTTTCGATGACCCCACTCAAAGACCGAAAGAAAGACCGTGGTGCGCGTGAGCGTCGGGCGGGGCGGGCCAGGTGCGAAGCGTTGTGGATCGACACCGAGTGGCACGATGTGCATGGGCCGCGTGATACCCGCACCGCGGAAGGTCTCGTAGCCCCAGCGTGTCGGCGTCCAGACTTCGTCCATCTGGTTGATCTGTTCGACCCAGTCGGGCGGGATGCGGTCGGCCTCGAACATGGTGTAACCAATTTTATAACGTCCCGAATTTTTGCTCAGCCGGTCGCCGGGCGCGTAGACGATCTGTGGCGCATCAAGGTGCAGCGGCGTGCGCTGAAGCGCGGCGATGCGGGGGTGGATGCGACCGACGGCCAGATGCTCGTCGTGATCGGTGCCGTAGAGATAGAGCGGGCGCACCGCAACGCCGCGCGCGTCGAGCCCGAGCGTCATCGCGAGTGACGAGCCGCTGTAGCCGGTGAACGCCGCGAACGACGAGTGCCAGGTGCAGCGCAGCTCAGCGGTCATCGTTTGGTGGCTCACGATATTCGATCAGCTGGCGCAGGGTATCGCGTTGGTGATCGATCAGCACCACCAGGCTATCGGCGAGGCGGGTGAGGCTGGCGTGAACCTGATTGATCTGCTGGATCTCGGGGCCAAGCAGCCACCAGCTGAGCCGGGTGCGCAGCCGCGCCAGCAGGCCAGTTGCGGCGGGCGGGCGGATCTCCCAGCCGTCGCGCAGCGCCTGAAGCTGGGCCGCGAGATACGGGTCGCCCTGCGCCACGTCGGTGAGTTGCGCCACATTGTAGGCCACGGCGCGTGGTGCGGCGACGCTGCGTGCGAGTGCGACGGCAACGGGCTCACCCTCTTCAGGCACGATCAGAAACGGGTTGGGGGCGCTCATACGGGTTCTCCGGGCTGGCTGTTGCTGTACAGAGCGAGCTGGGTCTGTGCGTGGTCGAGATCGCTTGCACGATCTTCGAGCGCGGTGATGCGGCTACGCAGATCGGCAATCTCGTGTTGCGCACGGCGCAGGTCATCGAGCGCGCCGGTGACGGCCTGGAGCGCGTGTACGACACCTGCATTAAACGCATTTTGCTGGTCGATGATCGGCGCGATGTACCAGCGCGTCAGGCTGTTGGCGGCATCTTTGGCGGCACCAAGCGGCTGCGGTGACACGTGCCAGAGGTTATCGAGCGTGTTGACTGGCGTATGGTATTCGGGCACGGGCGGTGTGAGCGAAGTCGATCTTTCGCGCATCCAGGGCCTCCGGCAAAATGCGGCGAGCGGTGCGAGGGTCTGTTGCCAAGCAAAGTGTGCGGCCAGATCGCGCGTGTTACTAGCGCAAGCGATGCGCGCCGCGTTGTCTTCGAACAGTGCGATTACGGCCTGCGCGAGGGCGGCAGGCTCGGCGGGCGGCACCACGCGGCCGAGATCGTGCTGGCGCACGAGATCCGCCGCAGCGTCACCGTCCGTCACGATGCTTGGCAGCGCGGCCCAGAGATGGTCGAGAAAACGTGAGCGTACGGCGGCGTAGGTTGTTTCAAGCGTGCTGCGATGGAGTGTGATCGCCAGATCGGCATCGAGCAGTGCATCGGCGCGTCGGGCATACGGGATCCACTCATCATAAAACAGGACACTGCTGGCAAGGACGCCA
>JAYUYF010000027.1:0-2248 GCA_043752605.1 Roseiflexaceae bacterium | reverse complement strand
CTGGCGTCGCCGGGCTCAGCGCGGCGCGGCGGCTGCGCGCGTTGCGGCCCGAAATTGACTGTACGATCTACGAAAAGAGCCGTGGCTATGGTGGCCGCGCAGCGACCCGGCGGCGCGATGGGTTTGTCTTCGACCACGGCGCACAATATTTTAAAACACCGAGCCCGGCAACGCGCGATCTGATCAGCCGTGAATTGCCGCGCGATGATCTGCTCGCTATCGGCCGTGATGTGTGGGTCTTTGATCGTGCTGGTCAGCTTGTGCCAGGTGATGCTGAGCAGAATGCCGAGCCCAAATGGACCTACCGTAGCGGACTGAGTACGCTCGGCAAGTTGCTCGCCGAGGGCAGCAATGTGCGCCGCGAGACGCGGGTGGCGGCGCTACGGCGGGTGGCCACGGGTGGTTGGCAAATCATCGATGAGCACGGCGCGCACGTGGGTGATGCTGATGCTGTACTCCTCACTGCACCCGCGCCGCAGAGCGCACAGATCCTGGCTGCCAGCGCGTTTGATGCCGGGCTGCGCGATGTGCTGATAGCGGCGCTCGAGGCCGGACAGTACCACCGCTGTCTCTCGCTCGCGCTGGCGTACAATCACCCGCTCGAACGGCCGTGGTATGCGGCGGTCAATACCGATCGGCAGCACCCGATCTCGTGGGTGGCGCTCGAAGCCGCCAAAGACGCCGGGCGTGTGCCGCCGGGCCATAGCCTGCTGATCGCGCAGATGGCGGCGGGTTACAGTGCCGGGCACTGGGAGACCGATCCTGCGGCGCTGGCTGCACACGTGGCCGATCTGCTGTCTTCGTTGCTCGGCGAGGATTTGCACGCGCCGCTGTGGGCCGATCGGCAGGGCTGGCGCTATGCGCTGGTTGACCAGGGCGTCGATCGCGCGGCGCTCGCAAATGACGCCGGGCTCTACTTCGCCGGTGATTTTACCGCTGGCCAGGCGCGCGTCCACCTCGCGATCGAAGAGGGGTTGCGGGTGGCGGCCGCGATCGCCGCTTTCCAGCCGCACGGGTGAGATGCCGAAGCCGTGGTACAATCGTCAACAATGAATGTTGTACACCCGCTGACCGTACACCTGCCAATCGGGCTGCTGATCGGCAGTTTGCTGTTTACCCTTTTGGCGTTGCGTGGTGGTGATCAGAGCTACGCGCAGGCCGGCTATCATTGCCTGCGTGCGGGCTGGCTGGCGCTGCTACCGGCGGTGGCAGCCGGGTTGTGGGATGCAAGCCGCCTGGTCTTTGGCGCAAGCGCGCCACATACCGATGCGCTCGGGCTGGTCAACGCACACGCTGCATCTGGTCTGGCGTTGATGGTGGCTTACTGGCAGGCCTGGCAGATCCGGCGCCGTATGCCTGCGGTACTCGATGACCCGCAGCGCCGCCGTGGCTACCTGCTCTGGCTGGCGATCGGGACGGCGCTGCTGCTACTGAGCGGCTGGCTGGGTGGGCAGCTTGTCTATGCACAGGGCGTGGGTGTTGCTCGCTAGCACCGTGGTGAGGAGGCCGAATGGTCGGGTCATTTATGTACTTCTGGCTCTGGTTTCCGCTTAATGTCCTCCGTGTGACGCGGCTCTGGCGCTGGAAAATCATCGGCCTCGAGAACCTGCTCCCGGAGGGCAAGGGCTGCGTGATGACGCCCAACCATCTGCACTGGACGGATGTCCACGTAGTGGGTTCTTCAGTGCCGTGGTCGCATCGGCCGTGGTGGCTGGGCAAGAGCGAGTTGTTCAACAAACCGCTGGCGGCCTGGTGGCTGACACAACAACACGTCGTGCCAGTCCGTCGTGGCCGGGGTGATTCGGCGGCGCTGGATGCGGCCGAGCAGGGTGTGCGTGATGGCGCGGTGCTGGTGGTCTTCCCCGAAGGGCACCGTAGCGATACCGGACAACTGATGGAAGGCCGTGGCGGCGCGGTGCGGATCGCGGTACGCGCGGGGGTGCCAATCATCCCAATGGCGGTCTGGGGTACTGAAGCGGGAATGATCGGCGCGATCCAGCGCAGGCCGATCACAGTTGTGTATGGCGCGCCGTATTACCCGAAGACCAATGGTGATCAGGTCACGATTCCTGCTGAAGAAATGGATGCGTTGACCGACGAGATGATGCTCAAGGTTGCGGCGTTGTTGCCCGAGAAGTACCATGGCGTTTACCGAGAGAAACTCGTCGCCGCGCAGTCAGTACAACTCGCCGACCGTCATTAGCGAAAGAGCACCCGTGCCACCGCAAAACGTGACATACAACGCCAG
>JAYUYF010000026.1:0-5788 GCA_043752605.1 Roseiflexaceae bacterium | reverse complement strand
CTGCCCGATCGGCTCTTCAAACAAGTCGGCAAAAATTTCCTCGTGTACTGCTAAATAGAGCTGGCGTTCTGGTTCAACCTGGCGCAGCACCGACGAATACGAAACATCAGTGTCCAGCGGCAACGCCGTTCGTCGGTATACTCTGCGGTACTGTACATGTACGGCTGCTACGTGGCTTGCTGAAATACCGTTTCGGGCGCTACACCGCGCTGTTGTGCTTCTTCGTATGCCAATATCAAGCCAGCGCGATCCGATAGCCCAAGGGGTGGATAGCCAACGGAACGAGCAGCCTGGTCACCAAATAGGCACGTGAAGATCGTCGGATAGTCGTGTGTGTCGCGGTACGCTTGGAGAACTTCAGCCGTATAGTGTAAATCATCGGGTGGTAGCGATGGATACTCGGCATCCGCAAACACCGCTGCGAAGCCCTCCACCGTCATCACCTGCTGGAGTGTTGCAGGAAAGCCAAAATGCTCGATATACGCGGAGCGATAGATCGCGGTGAGCACGGCTTCCCGAATCGCACGTGCCGTCCAGCGTTCACTCGTCCAAATGGGTACGACGGCCCACCGCAACGACCGTTGTTTCGCACGGCGCCTGGTACTTGCCAGCGGCGGTGGAAACTCCGCAAAATAGCGGTTGCTCCAGCTGCCCTGCGCATCGTCGGTAACCACAAGGGCAATGTCTCGATTGCCTGAAATGGCTGACAGGCGCGGTATCGCCTCATTGATCGCAGCGGTGGCAATAGCTTCGGCGTTGATAGCCAACAGATCGTCCAGTAACGCCGCAACGTGTTCTTTTCCCATCGGGTTCATGCCCGTAAGCGGCAACACGAGGTCATCAGTACCATTGGTCATTGTCGCAAGGTAGGTGCGAAACCGCTCCCCCCCACGCGGAATGGTATACAGATCACGCTGGACGTGTAACAGGGGAAGGAGCGAAAGGTTCATAACAACGACCGTCTCCTGTTGTGCCCTTCGTGGCGCATTTACGCCCGCCTTCGCTCACGCAGCAAGCTGTGCGGCTACGTCGTGCTTTCGCGTACACTGGCGCAGGTCACCCGGTCACCCGGTCACCCGGTCACCCGGTCACCGTATCATTCAGTTCCTTCACCGCCAGCCGCTTCATATGCGCCAGTAGCGCACTGATGCCATTGAGCCGTTGGCCCGTCAGCACGCCCTGCAAGCCGAGCTGGTACGCCAGGTCCATCGGAATTTCGAGCATCGTGGCCGGAGCGATACCGGCCAGGCCCGCAGCAAGGATCGCCGCGTAGCCACGGATCGTCGGTGCTTCCTGCGGGATCTCGTAGAAGAAGTGCAATCCGCCGCCCGCGTGCTCGGCATACACCGAGACCGGCGTCATGCACTCGTGGACGCGATCCATCGCGCGCCGATGCTCGGCCAGCCGTGCGGGCAATTCGGGCATGCGGTCGCTGTATTCCAGCAACAGTTCGAGCTTTTCCTCACGATCGCTCGCACGAAAATCGGCGATAATCGCCTGCATGGACGATGGCAATTCGGTTGGCATAAAAACTCAATCATCATGTGGTGCTGCTTTGGCGGCATTGTACCACACCCGTTTCTTCATAGAGATCCGAACATGTGTCCGATGCGCCGTGGCACAGGATGGGGTATAATATGCAGGTATCGTCTCCAGCGCAGGTGATCTTATGGGCTTTCGCATCGAGTCTCCCTACCGCCCCTCGGGCGACCAGCCGCGTGCGATCATGCAGATCGTCGATGGCATCCAGCGCGGCCTCCGCGAGCAGACGATCCTGGGAGCTACGGGTACGGGCAAAAGCCTGCACTATGATGATCCCGTGTTTGCCACCGAGCAGCGTGCAGGCACAATGACGACACGGGTCGCTCCGATTGGGCCGCTGATTGATCGGCTCATGCATCAGCACGCCGCACGCGTCGAACATCAGGGCGAAACAGAACTGCTTGATCTGCGTGCTGCGGGTGTTGTGCTCACAACCCAGGCCTTTGACCCGGCCAGTGGTCAGGTAGGGACATACGCGGTCTCGGCGTTCACCCGGCATCGCACGCCAGCAACCCTCTATCGCGTCAGTACTGCATGTGGTCGCACGGCGACGATGACGGGCGACCATAATCTGTGGGCGCTGCGCGCTGGTCGCCTTACGCTGATCGAAACCGCCGATGCGCGCCCGACCGACTACCTGCCATTGCCCGAGATGATCACCGGAGCAAGTGGTCTGGAGACGCTCAATCTGCTCACTACTACCACGACCGACGGGTTGTATGTCGATGCGGGTGCCTCATTACGTGCCTGTATCGCACGCCACGGTGCGAGGGAGGTTGTCGCGGCGCTCGATGCGAGTGGTATTCAGGGTCGGCAAAAACAGTATGCGATCGAGCAAGGGATCGCGGGTGCGAGCATTGGGCTGGCCGCATTTCGCGATCTGCTCGAACGCACCAAAAATCTTGATGGTTTGTGGGATCGCGCCGCGACGCGCATAGGTGGCAAGGTGTTCACGCACGGCTTACCCACATCACTGTTGCTCGATGCGCGGGCGCTCGGCTTTTTTGGAACCTATATTGCTGAGGGTCACAGCCGCAAAGATGTTGTCATCATCGCAACGCACGACCCGGCAGCGCGTGTGCGTGCGCTTGTGTTTGCGACGCTACTGGATATCTCGCACCGCATCGCACCATCATCTGATCTGCGGATCTACTCAATGCAGCTTGCACGTGTGCTTGGCGAATTGTGCGGCCACGATGCGCGTAGCAAGCGGCTGCCCGAGTTCTGGCCCGATCTTGATGATCCTGCGCTTGCTACGCTGCTGCGAGCGTACTTCGATGGCGATGGCACCGTCGAGCGTGCTTCGGCGATTTCGGCGACGACGGCGAGCGCGCAGCTCGCCAGCGATCTGTGCTATGCCTTGTTGCGCTTTGGCATCTGGGCGCGAACCAGCAAAAAGTGGAAGCGTGCGACAAATAGCGATCACGCAGGAGATTGGTACTATAAGGTCACGATCTCGGGGCAGGACGATTTGCGCCGTTTTGCCAACCAGATCGGGTTCGGGCTCGCGTACAAGCAGCAGGCGCTCGAAGCACAGTGTACACGTGACGCTAACTCGAATGTGGATATCGTGCCGCTCGATGGAGCGATGTTGCGTGCGCTGCGTCACGCACTGGGACGGAGCGCGCGCGAGATAGCGGAGCTTGCGGGACTCAGCCGCGCGGCTGTCGGCGTGATCGAGCAGGGGCACCGGCGGCCACAACGCCGGACGCTCATGGCGCTGCTCGATGCGCTCCGCACCGCGCCCGCTGAACCGACCGCGCGTGATGCTGCCTGGTGGCAGGACTGGAACACCCTGCGCGGGTTCTGTAACGTGCGCTGGACGGCGGTTGCTTCGGTCGAGCCAGTTACAGCCGATCATCCATACGTCTACGATTTCACCGTGCCGGGTGCCGAAACATTTCTCGCCGGGCGTGGTGGCTTCTTCGTCCACAACACCTTTGTCATGTCAACCATATTCTCGCAGCTCGAGCGGCCGGCACTGGTGATGGCGCACAACAAGACCCTGGTGCAGCAACTGTACGCCGAATTCAAAGAGCTGTTGCCCGATGCTGCCGTCGAGATGTTTATCTCGTATTACGATATGTACACGCCCGAGGCGTATGTGCCGGGCAAAGACCTGTATATTGAAAAAGAAGCGACGATCAATGAGGAAATCGACCGTCTGCGCCACGCGGCGACGCAGGCGCTGCTCGATCGGCGCGATGTGCTGATCGTCGCCTCAGTCTCAGCGATCTATGGCCTTGGATCACCACAAGATTATGGTCAGGTCAAGATCTCGCTGCGCACGGGTGAGGTGCGTAACCGTGACAAGCTCATGCGCCAGTTGCTCGATCTGCAATTCGAACGCAACGATATCGATTTTCACCGTGGTACCTTCCGCGTACGCGGCGATGTGCTCGATATCTTCCCGGCGAATGCCGAGACCGCGCAACGCGTCGAGTTCTGGGGCGATGAGGTCGAGCGTATCACCGAGTTCGACCCGCTGACGGGTGAGGTGCTGCTCAATCGCACCGCCACTGAAATCTACCCCGCCAAGCACTTTATCACCACCAGTGATAAACTGCGGCTGGCGATGGCCGATATTTCGGACGAGCTCACGATGCGGCTGCAAGAGCTCGAAGGCGATGGCAAGCTGCTCGAAGCTGCGCGGCTCCGGCAGCGTACACTGTACGATCTCGAGATGATGGGCGAAGTTGGCTATTGCTCGGGGATCGAGAACTATTCGCGGCATATGGATCGGCGCGCGGCTGGTCAGACGCCGTGGACGCTGATCGATTATTTTCCCGATGATTTTGTGCTGTTTATCGACGAATCACACATCTCGATCCCGCAGATCCGTGGTATGTTCAATGGCGATAAGGCGCGCAAGCAGACGCTCGTGGATTATGGCTTCCGGCTGCCTTCGGCGATGGATAATCGGCCGTTGCGCTTCGAGGAGTTTGCCCAGCACATCCACCAGGCGGTGTATGTCTCGGCCACGCCTGCTGAGTACGAGCGCACCCATTCCGAACAGATAGCCGAGCTGATCATCCGCCCGACTGGCCTGCTCGACCCGGTGATCGATATCCGCCGCAGTAAGGGGCAAATCGACGATCTGGTGGGTGAGGTCAAACAGCGGGTGGCGAAGGGCCAGCGTACGCTGGTGACGACCCTCACCAAGCGTATGGCCGAAGATCTGGCCGATTACCTCAAAGAGATGGGGATTCGCACCAACTACCTGCACTCCGAGATCGAGACGCTCGAACGCGTCGAGATCCTGCGCGATCTGCGGCTCGGCGTGTACGATGTAGTCGTCGGCATCAATTTGCTGCGCGAAGGGCTCGATCTGCCCGAAGTCTCGCTGGTGGCGATCCTCGACGCCGACAAAGAGGGCTATCTGCGCAGCGGTTCATCGTTGATCCAGATCATCGGCCGCGCGGCGCGTCACATCGAGGGGCGCGTGATCATGTACGCCGACACAATCACAAATTCGATGCAGATCGCGCTCGATGAGACCAACCGCCGTCGCGCGCGTCAGGAGCAGCACAACACCGAGAATGGTATCGTGCCGGTCGGTATCTCAAAGGCGGTGCGCGAACTGAGCGACCGGGTGCGCAAGGTCGCCGAGGAGCGCGAGAAGTACGGTGCCGACCGGAAGACTGGCGAGTTGCCGGTCGGCAAGGATGAGATCGTCAAGCTGGTCAAAGATCTCGAGAAGCAGATGAAGACCGCCGCCAAAAATCTCGAGTTTGAGAAGGCCGCCTCGATGCGCGACCAGATCACCGAACTGCGCCGTACGCTGGCGCTGGAAGAGGTTTGAGATGGCCGTCGATGTCTGGGTTGGCGAGAAGCCCGAGCACGCAAACGAGCGCCGCGCGGTCGTGACGCTGGCGCGCGCGCTCGACCAGCTCGATGGCGAATATCTTGTGCTCGCCAATTTTAGTGTCGGCGGGCGCGCGATCGATCTGGCCGTGATCAAACACGATGGGCTGTTTGTGATCGAGCTCAAACACGTTGATGGCAAGGTCTTTGGTGATGTCAACGGCCCGTGGCACGCTGAGAGCGGCAACGGCGAGGGAAAACGGCTCAATCCGGGTCGCAAAAACCCGTATAATCAAATTATCTCGAACTATTATGCCCTGATTAACCTGCTCAATGAGAAGCGTGAGAGCTTTCTGACCGCCCACAAAGCGACGACGATCGATTTTCGCATCACGCGGCGGCTGGTCGTGATCGCGCCGACGATCCAGGAGGGCTCAAAAGT
>JAYUYF010000025.1:0-2252 GCA_043752605.1 Roseiflexaceae bacterium | reverse complement strand
GCAAGCTGGCGGCGCATATGCTCGAAGCAGATGTGGCCGATATCGAGTATGCCGACGGCAAAGCGTTTGTGAAGGGCTCGCCCGACCGCGCGAAGACGATCGCCGAGATCGCACTGCAAGCCTCGGTGGCCTACAGCCTGCCCGAAGGCATGGAGCCGTTCCTCGACGAGACGACCTATTATGACCCACCAAACTGTACCTTTCCGTTTGGTACGCACATCGCGCTGGTCGAAGTCGACGCTGCGACCGGAATCGTCGATCTCAAACGCTATATTGCGGTTGACGATTGCGGGCCACAGATCAACCCACTGATCGTCCAGGGTCAGGTGCACGGCGGTATCGCGCAGGGCATCGCGCAGGCGCTCTACGAGCGTGGTGTCTATGACGAAAACGGTCAGTTGGTCAGCGGTACGCTGATGGACTACGCCGTGCCGACCGCCGCAATGCTGCCAGCATTCGACCTCGACCATACCGTGACACCATCACCCGTCAATCCGATGGGCGTCAAGGGTGCGGGCGAGGCCGGCACGATCGCCAGCGCCCAGGCGGTAATGAATGCGGTCATCGATGCGCTCTCACCATTTGGCGTCAAGCACTTGCAGATGCCCGCCTCGCCCGAGCGCGTCTGGCGCGCGATGCACGGCAAGTAGGATTTGCCTGCCCCCATAAAGGGAGAGGGGCGCAAGGACGCCCCCTCCCCACAAGGACGGGTGCCTTGCGCCCCCCTCCCCACCTGTGGGGGAGGGGTCGGAGGTGGGGGATTGTAACAACAAGGAGTACTACCAATGATCCCGAGCGGATTTGACTATTTTGCGCCCGGCAGCGTGGCTGAGGCGATAAGTTTGCTGACACAACACGGTGATGACGCCAAAATTCTGGCGGGCGGCCACTCGCTGTTGCCCGCGATCAAGCTGCGGCTCTCATCACCGACTGTGCTGATCGACATCTCGCAGATCGCCGAATTACAGGGCATCCACGTCAACGGGTCGGTCGAAATCGGCGCGGGTGCGACCTACCATGCCGTTGCATCGCACGCCGGGGTGCGCGATGCATGCCTGGTGCTCGCGGAGTGCGTCGGGCAGATTGGCGATATCCAGGTGCGCAACCGTGGCACCGTGGGCGGTGCACTGGCTCATAGCGATCCGGCAGCTGATCTGACCGCCGTGGCGCTCGCGCTTGGTGCGTCGTTCCATATCCAGGGGCCAGCTGGCACACGCACGGTTGCGGCCGATGACATGTTTATCGAGATGCTGACGACCGCGATCGGTCACGATGAGGTGCTGACCAAGGTCAGTTTCCCACACCTGGGCGCGGGCGAGGGTGCGGCCTACGCCAAGCTGCGCCACCCGGCATCGCGCTATGCGATCGTCGGCGTCGCGGCGTATATCAAGCTCGACGGCGGCAATGTGGCGGTGGCGCGCATTGCGGTGACCGGTGCTGGCCCGCGTGCCCAGCGCCAGAGCGCCGCCGAGACCGCGCTGGTGGGCACAACCGGCGATGAGGCGGCGGTTGCCGCAGCGGCCGAGCACGCGGGCGAGGAGCTCGATTTCATCATGGGTGATATCCACGCCTCCGAGGATTACCGCCGCGCGATGGTCAAGGTCTACGCACGCCGTGCGCTGACTGCGGCGCTCGCCCGCGCGCGCGGGTAACTGGCATACCCTCGCTGGAGCGCCGAGGATGACGCTCCAGCAACCTCCGCTCATCTCCGTGTCCAATCCGCGCTGTTCCTCTACGTACAAAATGAGCCACATCCATACAGATGTGGCTCGGTCGGTAGGCGGGAAATTGCTACTGTGTGTTTCGATTTGGACAGTTCTCCGCACCAGCCTGATCTGGTTCGTGGCACACGCCACGCCGTTTGAAAACACCCGATGCTATACTCATCTCGCCTGGGTCAGCAATACCGTTGCCATTTGCATCCCGTACGATAACTCCCTCCGTGAAGCCAAGGAGGTCAGCGTCCTAGTCGCTACAGCCGTCCCGTCCCCGACCATCCGGCGAGTAGTTGACCGATCGCTCATCTGTTTCTCTTTACGTGTATCACGAAACGTTATGAGTGCAGTATGCTATCTCCACATACTACAAATAATTCGTGACATCATTTTTTGTTCAGGTTGTAGCCGCCCAATGCTGGGAGCCGTCGTCAGTCCGTTAGGGAACCCAATTGATGACAATTTTGTCCTTGATGTACTCGTCCGCGCAGCCATTCTTGTTGGGATCATAGCACCACGTGACCGTCTGGGTGCCGG
>JAYUYF010000024.1:0-2252 GCA_043752605.1 Roseiflexaceae bacterium | reverse complement strand
CGCCGGGCAATTAGTCGATCTGACCGCCACCGAATTCGATCTGCTGGCGGCGCTGGCGCGCGAACCGGGGCGGGTCTTCAATCGCGCGCAACTCATGGATACGGTCTATGCTGCCGCCGCCGTCGCCTTTGACCGCACCGTCGATGCGCATATCAAAAATCTGCGGCGCAAGATCGAGCCCGAGCCACGCCAGCCGCGTTATGTGCTCACGGTCTACGGCGTTGGCTACCGCTTTGCCGAGGATCCACAGTGAAGCCGCGGCTCTTCTGGGTGCTGATGCTCGCCTTTGGTGCGGTGATCGCGCTCGGTGTGGCCGGCATGCTGACGTTTGCGTTGCTCACCGTGCGCGCGTTTGCTCCCAGCAGCGAGACACGCGCACCCTGGGTTGCGGACGGAGTCTATACGCCCGCACTGATCGACTACTACCGGCGCAACGGCGGCTGGCACGGCGTCGACCTGCTGTTCGCCGCGCCGCCGTTCAGCAATGCCAACGCCGACTTCCTGGTGTTGCCGCCAAACAGCCCCGCCGCCCAGCATCGCGGTCGTGGCCCCGATGGTACCTACGGCTACGTGACACCAATCATCATCGACGACCAGATCGTCGGCGGGCTGCTGGTAACCGCGCGCGACAACAGCTGGACGGGCGGTGGGCCATCTGCGGGCGCACGTGGCTTCTTCCGCAGTTTTGGCCTGGCCGGCCTGGTACTGGCGATCGGGTTGGTGGGTCTGGCGTTTCTGTTTGCGCGCTGGATCACGCGCCCGCTCGGTGCGATCAGCGCGGCTGCCGGTACGCTGGCGGCCGGGCGGCTCGATGTACGCGCACCACCCGCGCGCATCCGCGAGCTGAGTGATCTGGCGGCATCCTTTAATGGCATGGCCCAATCGCTGGGCGACGCCGACCGCCAGCGCCGCCAGCTTACCGCCGATATCGCCCACGAACTGCGCACGCCGCTGACGATTATCCGTGGCCGCCTCGAAGGCATCCAGGACGGTGTCTACCAGCTCGATACCCAGCAGGTGACCGCGCTACTGCGCGAGACTACACTGCTCGAACGATTGGTCGACGATCTGCGGCTACTGACACTCGCTGAGGCGGGCCAGCTCACACTCCAGCGCGAACCGCTCGATGTGGCCGAATTGCTACACGAAGCGCAACGCGCCTTTGCCGCACAGGCGCACGCCCAGGGCATCGCGCTGGTGGTCGACCTCACAGCACCCGTGCCGATGCTCGACGCTGATCCGCAGCGTCTTGCGCAGGTGCTCGGCAACCTGCTGAGCAACGCGCTGCGCCATACACCGGCGGGTGGCACGATCACGTTGCGGGGAGCGCTGCGCGACGGGCAGATCGAACTCGCAGTGGCCGACACCGGCGGCGGGATCCCTGCTGACGAATTGCCCCACATCTTCGACCGTTTCTACCGCGTCGATCGCGCGCGTAGCCGTCACGCCGGTGGTGCCGGGCTCGGGCTCGCGATCGTGCGCCAGATCGCTGAGGCCCACGGCGGCAGCGCCAGCGCCACCAGCACCGTGGGCGTCGGTACGACGGTGGTGGTGCGATTGCCGTTGCACGCCACACGTAACGGCGTACCACTGGTCTCGGTGCAACCAGGTTCGGGTATCGTCACCCCCGAGATCGTCAACCGGCTGCGCGACGAACTTCCATGACGCCGTCTATCGATTTACTTACCCACTACGGCCTCACCCCCGCCGACCAGATCGGCAGCGGTACCGAAGCGCACGTCTACCGCTACGGCGCGACCAGTGTACTCAAGATCTACCCGCGCACTGCCGCCACGCGCCTGGCTGTGCTGCAACGCTTCTACGCCGGGCTCGACGGCAGCAACGTACCATTTGCGCTGCCGCGCATTACGCAGATCGACGCGCACGGCGATGCCGCCGTGACGTTCGAGACATTACTACCGGGCACACCGCTCGCCACATTGCTGTACGATCATGTGCGGACAACACATTCGCACAACACCCCGCTTACCTCAGCGAATGCGTTGCCCCTACGAGTATTCGATCACTACCTCGCCACCGTACGCGCCGTGCAACGCATCGCGCCGCCGCGCACCATGGACGGGCGGGCGATAGTCCGCCCCGCCGCACCCGACTGGCATGGCTTCCTGCGCAACCGGCTCCAGCAGCAGGCGCGCACGCTGGCACAGCCGCTGACGCGCGACGTGACCGGCTTTTCGCAGAAGATCGCCCAGCTCGACCACGCGCTGGCCCGGCCATACCACGGCGACTAC
>JAYUYF010000023.1:0-2253 GCA_043752605.1 Roseiflexaceae bacterium | reverse complement strand
TCCCAGTCGCCGATATCGGCGCAGGCCACTTCGAGGCCGACGTTGGCTTTGATTAGCATGGCGATCTGGCGTAGCGCATCGCCGTACGGTGTCGCCGGGTATGTTGCGCCGTCGGTCGGCCGGTAGCCCGCCGGGTTGAGCCGCGCCACGGTGTCGAGCGCGCGCAACGTCTGTTGCCCGGCACCGATCAGCACGCCTGATCCCTGGTACACCTGGCCGTGCGCGGCTTTGATGCGCGGCAGCTCGATCGCGTTGGCGCGCAGCACAAAACTCTCGAGGCTGGTGATTGCGGTCGCCATCCCGCCGCGTAGCGACGCCTGGAGCAGTGCGCCAAAGCCCACCGCGCGAAACGGCGTGTCGTTCGGGCTGGCCGTGGCCGCCAGATAGCGCCCGAGCCAGCCGGTGGTCACCGCGCGGTCTTCGATCGCGGCGCGCTCCATCAGGTCCATCGCGTCAAAATGCGAATGCGTCGGATCGGGCGAGCCGACGGCGTGTACCACTGCCAGTTGGTGCGCGTCCCACACCGCATTGAGTGGATCGAGCGCGGGGTGCATGCCAAAGAAGCCGTCGAGGTCGCGCGCGCCGCCGGTCTTGCCGGGTGGGTCAATCGCCAGTTCGCCGCGCTGGCTGGCGTAGTGCGCGTCGCCATGCGGGACTATCATATTCAAGCCGTCGGCCCCGCCGCGCAGGAAGACGACGATCAGGATATCGCGTGCAGATGCCATCGTGTTACTCCTCTCAATGTAGCTGGAATGCCGGTGTGGCGAGCAACAGCCCGGTCACACCCGCGCGGCGGCGGTCGGTGGCGGCGCTCCAGCCCGCTTCTGCGTAGGCCACCAGCGCCGTGCGTAGCCGATCGTCGATCCCGCCCGGCAGCAGCGTGGCGGCGAGCGCGTCGACGCTGGCCGCCGCCTGGTCGCTGCCGGCCAGTGTGCGCAGGTTGGTCGTCACGCCTGCCACCTGCCCTTCGGCCAGCGCAAACGCCAGGTTCCAGCGCCCGAGCAGACCGCTGGTGTTGATCCAGGCCGCGCCCGCCTGCGGGTAGCCGTTGGGTGGTGCCCAGAGAAACGGTGCCTGCCCCAGGTCGGTGAGGGCTTGCAGCAGACCCGGCTGGCGCGCGGCGCGGCCGCTGATCGTGAGCTGGAGATCGGCACCCAGCGCGCGCACGGCCGAAGCCACAAACCGCAGCGGCAGCTTGATCTTCTGCCCGGCAGCGGCGGCAAATTCGGGTGAGGTGAGGATTACGCGCAGTGTGGCGCGGATGTCGGTGCCGCCCTGCAGGTACGCCTGCGCAGCGCGTTCCACCAGCGCGGGTGGCGGTGGTTCGCTCACAAAATGCGCGGCGAGTTTGGTGGCGAGCCGGCGCGCGGTGGATGGGTGCTCGGCCAGGCGGCGCAACAGCAGTTCGCCCGCTTCGACACCGTGCCCGGCGGCGAAGTTGAGATCGAGGAAGCCGACGCGTTGCGCGCTGCTGTCGTGCAGATTTGGTACGAAACGGAACGCGCCCGCGTTGCTATCGTTCTGCGGCGTCACCGTCCAGCCCGTCAGCACATGCGCGATCGCCACCACATCGTCCTGGCTGTAGCCCGCGTTCGCGCCGACGGTGTGCAGTTCGAGCAGTTCGCGCGCATAGTTTTCGTTGATCCCGCCGCGTGTCGTGCCGCCGCGCGTGACCAGTTTGGTATTGCGCGCGTTGTCGAGAAACAGCAGCATCGCCGGGCTACGCGCCGAGGCCAGCAGCAACGCGTGGAAGGTGCCCAGCGCGTGCGGACGCACGACATCGCGGTCGTCGCCGATCTTGAACAGCCCGGCGAGCCGCTTCGCGACCGAGACATGCAGGTGGTTGCTCCAGAAATCGACCATCACTTCGAGCAGTTGGCGTTCGCTGGCCACCGCGCGTAGCAACGCCGCCGCCTGGAGTTCCGCGATCGCGCGCCGTGGGCCGGGTTGTTCGCCGGGGCGGTAGCGCGCATACAGCGCCGCGTTGTCCAGCGTCAGCACCGGCAGCGCTGCCAGCCGCCGCTCCAGCGCGCGGTCGTCGATCTGCTGCGGGTTGAGTTGTTGTTCGAGAAACGCCGCCGGGCCAAGTTTCGCGACGCGCGCGACATCGCCGGGCCGTGGGCCAAAGGTGATCCGGTTGAGCAAATGCAGCGCGGCGGCGTGCGTCGTATCCGTGGCAATACCATCGTGTGGCTGCGCGATAGCGCGCGCTGCTTGCTGGCCGGTCGCGTCCGCCAGGTCAGTCGAACCAAG
>JAYUYF010000022.1:0-2253 GCA_043752605.1 Roseiflexaceae bacterium | reverse complement strand
GTCGTAGCAACGCACCCCGCCCGTAGCGATGCACAATTGTGCGCCGCTACGGGCGATGGTTATTCGTGCCCCAGATACGCCTTCTGCACCATCTCGTCGGCAATCAACGCCTGCGCAGTGTTTGCCAGCACGATCTCGCCGGTCTGTAACACGTAGCCACGGCTCGCCACGCCAAGTGCCATCAGCGCGTTCTGTTCCACCAGCAAAATCGTCGTACCCTGTTTGTTGATATCTTTGATGATCTCAAAGATCTGCTCGACCAGCACCGGTGCCAGGCCCATTGAGGGCTCATCGAGCAACAGTACACGTGGGCGGCCCATGAGTGCGCGCCCAATTGCCAGCATCTGCTGCTCACCACCCGAGAGCGTGCCGCCTTTTTGTTTAGTGCGCTCGCGCAAACGCGGAAACAGGCCAAACACCCGATCAAGATCCTCGGCGATGCCGGGCTTATCGGTGCGTGTGAAGGCTCCCATCTCGAGGTTTTCGAGCACGGTGAGCCGTGGGAAGATCCGCCGCCCTTCGGGCGACTGGAGTACACCGCGTAGGACGATCCGATGTGCGGGCACGCCATCGAGGCGCTGACCCTCAAACCAGATCTCGCCTTTGCGCGGCTTGAGCAGCCCCGAGATTGTACGCAGGGTTGTGCTCTTGCCCGCGCCGTTCGAGCCGATCAGCGTCACGACTTCGCCCTGCTCTACTGTGAGCGAGATGCCCTTTAGTGCGTGGATGTTGCCATAATACGTATGAACATCTTTGAGTTCGAGCATTGCCATACGAGGTGTCGCTTTCGTAGTATGTCGGGACGTAGCATGCTTCGTCCGCACGAGCCGCTGTCGTCTTACCGACCCGCAGCGCTGGTGGGCACCGGGCCGCCCTTGCCGTGCGCTGCCGCACCCTTGCCAAGGTATGCCTCGATGACGTGCTCATCAGTGCGGACGGTCTCCGGGTCACCTTCCGCGATCTTTGCGCCGTGGTCGAGCACCGTTACGCGCTCCGAAATCCCCATGACAACCCGCATATCGTGCTCGATCAGCAACACCGTGACACCCAGGTCATCGCGTACCCGCCGGATCAGGCGCGTGAGTTCGGCCGTCTCCTGTGGGTTCATGCCGGCTGTCGGCTCATCGAGCAACAGCAACTTCGGGTTGGTCGCCAGCGCGCGTGCAATCTCGAGCCGCCGCTGGTCACCGTAGGGCAAATTCTTGCTCAGTTCATCCGCGCGCGCGCGGCCAAGACCGACATATTCGAGCAACCCGTGCGCCCGTTTTTCTGCGGCGAGCTCTTCCTTGCGCACCGAGCTACTGCCCAGCAAGATGCCAATCAGATTGGCGCGCAGGTTGTGGTGTTCGCCCACCAGCACATTCTCGAGTGCGGTCATGTTGGCAAACAGCCGGATATTCTGAAACGTGCGGCCAATGCCACGGCGCGTGACCTCAAATGGCTTCAGCCCGGTGAGCGAGACCCCATTGAACTGAAAATTGCCCGCTGTCGGCGCATACAGCCCGGTGATCATGTTGAAGAACGTGGTTTTGCCCGCACCGTTTGGGCCGATCAGGCTGCTAATGCTATTGCGTGCGATTGTAAAATCCACGCCGTCGACCGCGCGTAGACCGCCAAATTGCTTGACGATGCCGTGCGCTTCGAGAATATTGTCGTTCACCATCACGCTCCTCCTGTGCCACTGGTCGCTGCAACCTTGCGGCGGGCGCGTGCGCCTGGTACCAGGCCTTCAGGCCGAACGAGCATCATTACCACCAGCGTCAGGCCAAACAGCAGCAGGCGGAAGTCGGAGGCAAAATTGACCTCCTGCATCCACTCGATGCCGGATTGCTGACTCAGCTTCTGCACGACGCCAGCCATCTGCGGCAGGAACAGCCGATCGGCAAACTGAATGATCAGCCCACCGAGGATGACACCCACCATATTGCCGAGGCCGCCGAGGATGACCATACACAGCAGCATCACCGAGACATCAAAGCGGAAGCTTTCGGGGAAGATCGCGCTAATGTATGCGGCATAGAACGCACCGGCAAATCCGCTAAAGGTCGCGCCCATCGAAAACGCGAGCAATTTGGTGCGTACCAGGTTGATACCCATCGACTCGGCGGCAAGCTCATCTTCGCGTAGTGCCGCCCACGAGCGCCCGATCCGCGAGTTGCGCAGCCGCAGGATAAAGAAGATCGAAATCGCCATCATCGCGATGATCAGGTAATACCACGGGAATGGATCGGAGGGTGAAAACTCACCAACACC
>JAYUYF010000021.1:0-2254 GCA_043752605.1 Roseiflexaceae bacterium | reverse complement strand
TGCGTTGCTCCTGATACACTTTATCACAGTGACGCAGTTTGGTCAGTTGCACATCGAGACTTTGCCCCACCGAACTCACGCGCGCATACCCCACCAGTGCCATGGCATACCTCCGTGTCGCAGATCCTCAAAGACGTTCAAAGAATGGTATGATGCGCCATTGATTGAGACACGCGGTTGCCCCCGTCGCACAAGGTCTACGTTGTGCGACTGTTGCCGGAGCTACACGCCCACGTGGAGGACCCCATGACCGTGGAGCCCCACGACACACCCGCCACGAAGCGACTCCACCTGCTGGAACCTGACGAGATCGATGCCCTGTACGCCCACCCGCGCTTTACCCCCGACGAGCGGCTCCACTATTTTACCCTGACCGCGCCCGAGCGTATGCTGGTGCAGCAGTTCCGCACCCGCTCCACCCAAATCGCCTGCATCCTCCAGCTTGGCTACTTCGCCGCCAAGCGGTGCTTTTTTGCACTCGACGCGCCCGAGGTTACGGATGATGTCGCCGCAATTCAGGCGCAGCATTTCCCACATGCGGAGCTAACGCCCTGGGTGTGCCCCACCAAGCCGACGATTCTGCACCAACAGAATCAGATCCTCGATCTGTTCCCGTATCGGCGGTGTCGTTCCGCCGAGCGGGAGGTACTCACCCAACGCGCGCGCCAGGCGGCACAACTGAGCTGCAAGCCCGTCTATCTCGTGCGCGACGCGCTCCAGCTCCTCACCGCACAGCGGATTGTGCTCCCTGGCTACACCGTGCTGCAAGCGCTGATCGGTACGGCGATTACCTTCGAGCACCAGCGACTGACGGCGCTCCTCACGGCGACCCTGTCGGCGGGTGAGACCGCCGCATTGGACGCGCTGCTCACCACCGAGTCGGCAGGTGTCACCACCATCACCTTCCTGAAACGGGAGCCGCCGGATGTCAGCCGGACGGCCATGCGTCAGGAGATCGTGCGCGCCGACGCCCTGCGTCCCCTGGCCGCCATCGCCATGCGGGTGCTCCCACAGCTTGCCATTGCGCCAGAGGGGGTCAGTTACTATGCCTCCCTCGTGAGCTTTTTTTCGGTGTTTCGGCTCCAACAGTTCGACCGCTGGAGCGCCTACCTGTACTTGCTCTGCTTTGTACGACAGCGGTATTATCGCGCCCACGACCACCTGCTAACGGCGTTCATTGCTGGCGTCGCACAGATCAGCGATACCACCGCGCAGGCCGCGCAGGAACACGCGATGGCGCAACGCCTGGAGCGCACGGCCGATGTCGCGCAGGCCGGACGCGTGCTCCAGCTGTTCCTCACCGACCCCACTGACGCCACGGTCTCCTTCCCGCAGATTCAGGCGCAGGCCTTTACCGTGCTGAACCGCACGCGTCTTTTGCGGGTCGCCGACTTTCTCGCCGCGAAGGTCGACATCGATGAGCGCGACCTGCAATGGCAGTTGCTCGCCCACGCCGCGCTGCGCTGGAAACGCCAGCTCCGTCCGCTCATCCGTGCGGTGCCACTCGCGGCCACCCGCCCGGACGCGCCGCTGCTCGATGCCGTGACCGTGCTCACGCGGACCTTCGCGGCCGACCGCTCGCTGCACCAAGTCGATCCCACGACATTGCCCAGCCGCTGGATCCCCGTCCAGCTCAAGCGCTATCTGTACACCCAGGACACGGATCAGCCCAAACACCTAATTCCCGATCGGTACGAGGCGCTTGTGTACCGGCAGATACGCCACGGCCTGGCGGCGGGCGACGTGGTCTGTCACGCCAGCACGCAGTTCCGCAGTTTTGCCGATGAGGTGCTCAGCGACGCGCAGTGGCAGCAGAAGGACGCGTTGCTGACGCAGATCGGGTTGCCTGGACTGCACCAGCCGATCGGATCGCACCTGGCCGATCTTGAAGCACAGCTTGAGGACGAGCTGCGCACCGTCAACGCGCGGATTGCCAGCGGCGAGAATACGCACGTCCATGTCACGCGTCGTGGTACGCGTACCCGCTGGACACTCGCCTATCCGGCCGCAAGCGATCCGGTAAACAATCCGCGCTTCGATGCAGTGCCACAGGTCGATATCGACCGCGTGCTCGCGTTTGCCGAGACAGCCTGCGATCTGCGTGCCGCGTTTACCCATGTGCTCGGACGCTACGTGCAGTCGGGCACGGACGCCGCCGTCCTCCGTGCGTGCATCGTCGCCTGGGGGACGAATATGGGTCTGGGACGGATGGGCGAGATCTCCGACATCAGCGCGCAGACCCTCGCCCGGGTTT
>JAYUYF010000020.1:0-2254 GCA_043752605.1 Roseiflexaceae bacterium | reverse complement strand
TTGTTGAAGAGGTCACGGGCAATTCGCTGGCAACCGAGATGCGCAGCCGGATCTTCACGCCACTGGCACTCGAGAGCACCTTCTTTGCCGATGATGAGCCGATTGTCGGCCCGGCGGCACGTGGCTACGGGCGCGGGCGTGATCAGACCGCCGTGTCGATGTCGTTTGCGTTTGCTACTGCCAATATTGTGTCGACGACTGCCGATGTTGCCCGGTTTGGTGAGGCATTAATGGCGGGCGATCTTATGAGCCCGACCGCGATGGACATGATGCAGGAGTTTACCAGCGGCAAAGGGCAATATAACATGCCCGAGCTTGAGTATGGCCTGGGGTTGATGCGCAGCCGCCTGCTGGTGCGCGATCTGGCCGATCGTGAGCAGAGCCGGGTTGTTGGTCATATTGGTGGTTTTGGCGGCTTCCGATCAGCGCTGTGGCACGCACCGGCGAGCGGCATCACTGTCGCGCTTGGCGTCAATCAGGGTGGCACCGACCCAAACCTGCTGGCGACGCGCGTGTACAGCGTGCTGCTCGTCGGCCGGTAGAGCGGGTAGTTCAAGCAGGTATCACAACCGGCACTGACCCCGCTCCCGTCCTGGGGGCGGGGTCAGGGAGGCGGGAAGCACCGTGTGAATTGTCATGCTAGCGGCAGCGTCACAGTGAATGTGCTGCCCGCGCCGGGTGTACTGTTGATCGATACCTGTCCACCATGCAATCGCACGATTTCGTGAACCACAAACAGCCCGACTCCTACGCCGGTCACATTGCGCGTCTGTTCATTGTCGACACGATAAAAGCGATCAAACAGGTGTGGCAGCGCATCGGCCGCGATGCCGATGCCATAATCCTGTACGTGGATCAGCGCGCGCTGATCGACACGTGCCAACGTGACTTCGATCTGGCTCTGTTCGGCACTGTACTTGATCGCATTGTTGAGCAAATTGCCGAGTACCTGTTCGAGTCGGAGCGCATCGCCAGTAACCAGCAAGTGTTCAGTTTCGACAAACAAGAGGAATGTGCGGCCCGGCGTCGTCGCGCGGATATTCTCAAGTGCGCGCCGTACGAGTTCGACTAGCTCCACCCCGGCATAGGCGATTTGTAACTGACCGCTCTCGAGCCGCGAGACATCAAGCAAATCGGTGATCATTGTCGCCAATCGCTGACCTTGAGCGATGATCGTATCGAGCGCGCGCTCGTGTTGCGGCGTCAGCCCGGGAACCGCGCGCAACCGGCGCTGGAGCAAACCCGCCTGACCCAGGATCGTCGTCAGCGGTGTGCGGATCTCGTGCGTTGCGATCGCGAGGAATTCATCGCGCACGGCCACCGCACGTTCGGCACGCGCACGCGCGGTTTGCTCGGAGGCATACAGCAACGATCGTTCGAGCGCACGCGCGCACTGCTCGGTCAACAACTCGATAAAGACGCGATCATCGGCCGAAAAGCCACGCACCTCACTATATTGAATAGCCAGGACACCGATCACGCGTTTATCGGCACGGAGTGGAAGATGGATACTTGCACCCGGCGGCGGCCCATCAGGAAGATCGCGCAGCAATGGATAATCGACGGCGAGCGCTGCACCCGATTCATACCAGAGCGCAATGTTGCGGCGCGGGCAATCGGCGTATGGCACGGGTGCGTCGATCGGGGTAATCTGAAACAATTCGATCAGCGCTTCAGGGTAGCCCTGCGTACACGCCAGCATCAGCGCATCACCACGCTCATTGAGTAAACCGATCCCGCCGCCATGGGCATCGATCGTTGGCAGCAACAGATCGATAAACACCGCGGAAATCGCGTCGGCTGAGGTTGCATAGGCAAATGCGGAGGTCACTTGCTGTAAGCGTGCGAGCTGGAGCGCGGAACGTTCGGTCTGTTCGAGCAGTTTGCTTTGACGCGCCTCAAAACGTTTGAGCGCCGAGATATCGATGCCGACGCTGCCGACACCGCTGATGTGGCCGGTTTCATCGTGGAGCGCGTAGAACGTGAGAAAATAGCCAATCAATACATCAGGATTGCCATTCGTGTCCACAATAATCTCGGTCAGCACTGGTTCGCCGGTCTCCAGTACACGTCGCATCAGCGGATCAACCTGCGCCGCAGCGTAGGGTGCCACATCCGCCACCCGTAAGCCAATATGATCGATGGCTGGCAGCTGGTTCAGCCGCGCAAGATCGCTGCCGACCAGCAAATAACGCAAATCGGCATCAAAGAAGCTGATCCCCACCGGTGCATTCTCGAGCAGTGCCTGAAGCAG
>JAYUYF010000019.1:0-2255 GCA_043752605.1 Roseiflexaceae bacterium | reverse complement strand
CGCGATCACGGGCGAGAGCGCGCCGGTCATCCGTGAGAGCGGCGGCGACCGCAGCTCGGTCACTGGTGGCACGCGTGTGCTGAGCGACTGGCTGGTGATCCGGATCACGGCCGACCCGGGCGCGACGTTTCTCGATCGTATGATCAGTATGGTCGAGGGTGCAAAACGGCAGAAGACGCCCAACGAGATCGCGCTCAATATTTTGCTCGCCTCGTTGACGATTATTTTCCTGCTGGCCTGTGCCACGCTGCTGCCGTTCTCGTCGTTTGCGGTGATCGCCAGCGGTCAGGGTGCGCCGATCACGATCACCGTGCTGGTGGCGCTGCTGGTGTGCCTGATTCCGACGACAATCGGCGGGCTGCTCTCGGCAATCGGTATCGCCGGGATGGATCGCATGATCCAGGCGAATGTGATCGCTATGTCGGGCCGCGCCGTCGAAGCGGCTGGTGATGTCGATGTGTTGCTGCTCGATAAGACGGGGACAATCACGCTTGGTAATCGCCAGGCCGCCGCGTTCTACCCCGCGCCGGGTGTGACGCCCGAGCAGCTCGCCGATGCGGCGCAACTCGCGAGCCTGGCCGACGAGACGCCCGAGGGGCGCTCGATTGTGGTGCTCGCCAAAGAGAAGTATGACATGCGCGAGCGCGATATCGCGGCGCTCGACGCGCAGTTTGTGCCATTTACCGCGCAGACACGCATGAGCGGCGTGGATCTGCCGGGCCGTGAGATCCGCAAAGGTGCGGGTGATGCGATCGACCGCTACGTGCAGGCCGCTGGTGGCCGCGTGCCGCCCGAGGTGCGTCAGACAATCGAGATGATCGCTACGCAGGGTGGTACGCCGCTGGTGGTAGCCGAAGCCGGGCGCGTGCTGGGTGTCATCCAGCTCAAGGATATCGTCAAGGGTGGTATGCGCGACCGCTTCGCCGAATTGCGCCGCATGGGGATCAAGACCGTCATGATCACGGGCGATAACCCGCTGACGGCGGCGGCGATCGCGGCTGAAGCCGGTGTCGATGATTTCCTCGCCGAGGCGACACCGGAAGCCAAGATGAAGCTGATCCGCGAGTATCAGCGCGGTGGGCGGCTGGTGGCGATGACGGGCGATGGCACCAACGATGCGCCCGCGTTGGCGCAGGCCGATGTGGCGGTGGCGATGAATACTGGCACGCAGGCGGCCAAAGAGGCCGGCAATATGATCGATCTCGATAGCAACCCGACCAAGTTGATTGAAGTCGTCGCCATCGGCAAGCAGTTGCTGATGACGCGCGGTGCGCTGACGACGTTTTCGATCGCGAATGACATCGCCAAGTACGCCGCGATCATCCCGGCGGCGTTTGCCAGCACCTATCCTGTGCTCGGCGCGCTCAACGTGATGCAACTGGCCAACCCTGAGAGCGCGATCGTCTCGGCGGTGATCTTCAACGCGCTGATCATCCCGCTGCTGATCCCGCTCGCACTGCGCGGCGTGCGCTACCGCGCGGTACCGGCCGCCACGTTGCTGCGCGATAATTTGCTAATCTATGGTCTCGGCGGCATCATCGCGCCGTTTATTGGGATCAAGCTTATCGACGTGCTGTTGTCGCTTGTATTCTGATCGTGTGTTGGGACGTAGCATGCTGCGTCCGTACGGTGAAAGAAGTATCGCGGGGATGCCGATCAAAGGAGAAACCCATGCTCAACCAACTTCGCCCGGCGGCCGTCGCGCTGCTGGTGCTCACGATACTTACCGGTGTAATCTATCCACTGGTCGTCACAGGTGTGGCGCAGGTCATTTTCCCGGCGCAGGCCAATGGCAGCGTGCGCGCAGATGGGCGCGGCTCGGATCTTGTCGGCCAGCAATTCAGCCAGCCGCAGTATTTCTGGGGGCGGCTCTCGGCCACCGGCCCGCTGCCGTACACCGCCTTCAACGGTGACACACTCACCGGCTCCTCCGGGAGCAACCTCGGGCCGCTGAACCCGGCGCTGACCGAGGCCGTGGCCGCGCGGGTGGAAGCCCTGCGTGCGGCTGACCCAGAGATCACGTTCCCGGTACCGGTGGATCTGGTGACCGCTTCGGGGAGCGGGCTTGACCCGCACATCAGCCCGGCCGCCGCCGCGTACCAGGTGCGGCGGGTTGCGCAGGCGCGCGGGATCGGCGAGGATGTCGTACGCCAGCTTGTCACACAGTACACCAGCGGTCGCGATATCGGCATTCTTGGCGAGCCACGTGTCAATGTGCTGGCGTTGAATATCGCGCTGGACGGAACCCCGTAAGG
>JAYUYF010000018.1:0-13200 GCA_043752605.1 Roseiflexaceae bacterium | reverse complement strand
CAAAGAAAATCCCCCAGCGCTTCTGATCAATGATCCGCGAGATAAAATCCTGCCACGGAATACCCGCCACACCAGCAGCGAACGCGTGCACGATATAGAGCAGCAGGAACGCCACCAGTAATGTCGCAGTGGGCGCGTCTGGCCGCAGCACCAGCAGCAAGCCAAGCAGCAGCAATGGTAGCCGCTCGATCGCCGTCGCGATCAGCAGGAACGGCAGCCGCCGTGGTCGGGCGAGCACAAATGGCGCGATAAACAACCCGGGTAAAAACCAGCCCGCGTAGGTCATCGTCGGGATCAGCCCCTGCATCCAGCGTTCACCGCTGAGGCGCTCGATAAACAGTGGGAGCACGGTGTAACGCGAGACCATACTGAGCCCGAAGAAAAATATACCGCCATCGAGCACGTTGAGGATAAAATTGCGCGTCGCGTGCGGCGGCGTGGTACTCTCGGTCATGCCCCTGCCTGTCTGGTGTGGTCGATCCGGTGCCATTGTAGGGCATGTTGAGCCGAAGCATCGCTTCGGCCGTATGGGGCGCGCGGGGCGCGCGGGCGGTGGCGGGTCGGGCGTATGGGGCGCGCGGGCGGTGGGCGGTGGCGGGTCGGGCGCGCGGGCGGACGCAGCATGCTGCGTCCCTACGCGACGCGCCCGAATTGACGTTCGAGCTGGCCACGGCTGAGGACGATCACCGTCGGGCGGCCGTGCGGGCAATTGCGGCCGTCCTGACAGGCGGCGAGTTGGTCGATCAGCGCCTGTTGTTCGGCGGGGGCCAATGGGTGCCCGGCGCGGATCGAGGTATGGCACGAGAGCGTGACGAGCAACTGCTCGGTGGTAGCCATCGGCCGCCCGTCGTGGCCCGCCAGCAGATGATCGGCGATCTCGGTGAGCGCCGCCGCTACCGCCGCCGGTGCGACGGTGGCCGGGATGCGGTGTACCAGCAGCGCGCCCTCGGCTTCAGCGAGATCAAAGCCCCACGCGCCGAGGTCTTCGTTCGCAGCGAGCAGCACCGCGCGCGCGGCGGGCGTGGCGGCGACCGCCGCCGGGATCAGTAGCGCCTGGCTCTCGATCGCGCGTCGCGCGTGTTGATCCATCAGCCGTTCGTAGGTGATCCGTTCGTGCGCGGCGTGCTGGTCGACCAGGTACAATGCCCCTTCCGGCCCCTCGGCCAGCAGGTAGGTACGCCCCAGTTGTGCGAGCGCACGCAGCGGCGGCAATCCATCCGTCGGGCGGCGTTCGGCAAGCATGCGGGTGGGCAGGGCCGAAGCTGTGCTTCGGCCGTACGGGGGCGCGGGATCAGGCGCAGCCGGATCGGGCGCGGCGGGCGTGGGATATCGGGCATGCGCGGGGAGAGCTGGCAGGGGTGTAGCGCGCTGCGGCTCTACCGGGTCAGCGGCGGCGGGCGCTCGCGGGAGCACAGCGTGCTGCGCCGCCACCGGGTCGGCGGCGGGCGCGAGATACAGGGCATGCGCGGGGGGAGCTGGCAAGGGCGCAGCGTGCTGCGGCTCTTCTGGGTCAGCGGCGGCGGCGGGATCGGCCGGCGCGCCGGGGAACGGCTGGCGGCGCATGGGCGCAGGATCCGGTTGCGCGGGGAACGTGCCACCATCCCATGCCTGGAGCGCACCCGATTGTTGAAGCACCGCACGGATCGCACGCGCCAGCACATCGCGCAGGCGCTCGGGATCACGAAACCTGACCTCACTCTTCTGCGGGTGGACGTTGACATCGACCGTACCCGGGTGGATGCGGATATCGAGCACGGCGTAGGGGAAGCGCCCTTTCATCAACAGGGTGTGATACGCTTCGTCAAAAATTGCGCCCACCTGCCCACGCGCCGCCACCGCCCGGCCGTTGATACTGATGTGCATGGCTTCACGCGACCCCCTGCTCAGGGTTGGTGGCGAGACGAACCCGCTGGCGGCGATGTGTGTCATCCCCTGCGCGTCATCGTCGTATGCTACTGGCAGCATCGCGCGCGCCACATCGAGACCGTAGACCGCGAGCAGCACGCCCGGTAGGTGGCCGCTACCATTGGTCTCGAGTCGCGGCCGCCCGTCAAGCGTCAGCGCGAAGCGCACGTCCGGTCGCGCCAGCGCGTAGTTTGTCACCACCTGGGTGATCGCGGCCGATTCGGCGGCGGGCGAGCGCAGAAATTCGCGCCGCACTGGCACGTTGTAAAACAGGTTGCGGATGCTAAAGGTGGTACCCTGCTGCCCGCCGGTCTCGCGGCGGCCCTGCATTTCGCCGCCTGCAATGCGTAGCTCGACGCCAGTGGTCGCGCCCGCAGCGCGTGAGGTACAGGTCACCTGGCTGATGGAAGCGATCGACGGCAGTGCCTCGCCGCGAAAGCCGAGTGTGCCGATCGCCCAGAGATCATCTGCACTGCGCAGTTTACTGGTGGCGTGGCGCGCAAACGCGAGTTCGATCTGATCGGCACCGATGCCGCCGCCATCATCGCTGATCCGCAGCTCGGTGATCCCGCCACCGCGCACATCGACGCCAATGCGCGTCGCACCGGCATCGAGCGCATTCTCGACGAGCTCCTTGACGACCGAGGCCGGTCGCTCGACGACTTCGCCAGCGGCGATCTGCGCGGCGGTCGTCGGATCGAGTACCCGGATCATCGCGTTTCTCCGTAATCATATGATCAGCCAGCGTTGCATAATGTCTATTGTAGCACGGCTGTGCGGTTGTGTGCCGCCAGTTGCTTTTCTGCTATGATAACGGGCGAATTGAGTGAGCCGGATATGGAACGATGACGATTTACTGGGTTGACGTAACGGGTGATGATCTACCGAGCGCGCTGGCGGCGGTCGCGGATGCGCTGGCGCGTGGCGATACCGGCACGCCGCCAGCAGCCGTGCCACAGCCGGGCGATGCCCCGCCGCCAGATGGCTACCGCGAGGCCAACCTGGCCGTCGCACGCGCCACCTGGTCAGTCGATCAGCAGCGGATCGTCGTATCGAGCCGCCCGGCACTTGGTGCGGCGATCAACGCGTTCCAGCGCCTGGCGCGCCGCACGACCTGGTGGACGACGCTGCCGCAGTGGCTCCAGGTGAGCGCGTGGCAGGGCGCAGCCACGCGCGTGCTCGATTCGCTCGCCAATGGTCACGAGCAAAGCGCCCAGCGGCTGGCCGCCCTCGAACGCGAACTGGTGCGCGTACACGCGCTCGACCGCCAACTGTATGTCTTGCGGCTCGAACAGCAGGAGCTGCGCCGCCGGATCAGCGAGCTGGAGCAGCAGCAACGTGGCTGATCCGGCGCTGATTGTGCAGACGCGGCTTGGCCTGCCGCTCAGCTATGCCCTGATCGGCGGCGCGATCATGCGTGCGCTCGATGACCTGGGCGCGCTGGTTCACTACCGTCCCACACGCTGGGACGAGCAGCCGCCGCTCGCCGATCCACAGCTCGCGCGGCTGGCGGCGCGGCCACCACACAGCGGGTTGCCACAGGTCAGTATCGAGCCAGCTGAGCTATTTGATCTGACCCACACCGGGCTGCGTATCGGCTACACAATGCTCGAGGTCGATGGTCTGCCAGATGACTGGGTGGCGACCTGTAATGCGATGGACGCGATCTGGGTGCCTTCGCGCTGGGGTCAGCAGATCTTCGCCGATGCCGGTGTCAGCCGCCCGATTCACGTCGTGCCGCTCGGCTATGATCCTCAGATCTTCCACGTGCAGCCCGGCGCACAGCGCACATCACCACGCTACACCTTCCTCTCGGTGTTTGCCTGGAGCGCGCGCAAAGGCCCCGATCTGTTGCTCCGCGCGTATCGCGCCGCGTTCGCGCCCAGCGACGATGTGCTGCTGCTGATCCACACCGACGCGCGGGAGCCGGAGCTTGCACAGGTGACGACCGATCTCGATCTGGCTGCTGGCCCGCCGGTGGTGCTGTTGCACGGCAATGTCCCACGTACCGAGCTTGGGCGGCTGTATGCCAGCGCAGATTGCTTTGTGTTGCCGACACGCGGCGAGGGCTTTGGATTGCCGATTCTCGAAGCGATGGCGTGCGGGCTACCGGTAATCGCGACCGACTGGAGCGGCCAGACCGCATTCTTCGACGCCAGCGTCGGCTATCCGATCCGGGTGAAACAGCTGGTGCCAACGCGTTCGACCGCGCCGCACTATTTTAATCAGCGCTGGGCGGAACCCGATTTCGACCAGCTCGTCGACCTGATGCGTCAGATGTATCGTGACCCGGCCGCCGCACGCGCGCGGGGTGTTGCCGCCGCCGCCGCTGCGCCACAGTGGACCTGGCAGCGCACCGCGCAGCGGATCTGTGCCGAGTTGGCGCGATGAGCAGTGTGATCATGCAGGCGCGCTGGGGGGTGCCAAACGGCTACGGCAGCTCGGCCGAGCAGATGGCGCTCGCGCTCGATGCGCTGGGCATCGATCTGCGCCACCGCGCGACGCCCTGGCCACAACTGGCGCACATCCGTGATGCCCGGCTGCGCGAACTGGCCGCCCGCCCGTTGGACGACGATCTGCCGCAGATTAGCTACGAGCCAGTCGATCTGTTTGACACCACGCATCCCGGGTATCGGATCGGCTACACAATGCTCGAAGTCGATGGCCTGCCGGCCGACTGGGTCGCGATCTGCAACACGCTGGACGAGATCTGGACGCCCTCAGCCTGGGGTGCGCAGGTATTCGCCGATGCAGGCATCCGCCGCCCGATCCATGTGCTGCCGCTCGGCTACAACCCGCAGCGCTTCCACACCACCCTGCCACCGGCCGGTCGCAGCCCACGCTACACGTTTCTGTCGGTGTTTGAGTGGGGCGAACGCAAAGCGCCCGAGCTGTTGTTGCGCGCGTATCACGCGGCGTTCACCCGTGCAGACGATGTGTTGCTGATCGTGCGTACCAACAACAGTGATGGTGATGTCGATGTGGCGCGCCAGATCGCCGAACTTGGTCTGGGTGATAATGGCCCACTCGTCGCGATGCTCTACAACCAGCAGCTCGCACCAGACCAACTCGGGCAGCTGTATGCCAGCGCAGATTGCTTTGTGTTGCCGACACGCGGCGAGGGCTTTGGGTTGCCGATCCTGGAAGCGATGGCGTGCGGACTACCGGTGATCGCCACCGACTGGAGCGGCCAGACCGCATTCTTCGACGCCAGCGTCGGTTATCCGATCCGCGTGCGGCACCTCGTCCACGCGGTGGCCAAATGCCCGTACTACCTGGGGCACCGCTGGGCCGAGCCCGATTTCGACCACCTCGTCGCGCTGATGCAGCAGGTGTACCGTGACCCGGCCGCCGCACGCGTGCGGGGTGCCGCCGCCGCCGCCGCCGCCGCGCAGTGGACCTGGCAGCGCGCCGCCGCGCGGATCGCCGCGCGGCTGGAGCTGATCTGATGCGCGTCGGCTTTGATATCTCGGTGCTGCGGATCGCGCAGGCGGGCGTGCTGACCTACACGCGCGAATTGCTCGACGCGATGACGGTGGCGCGCGCTGATGTGGACTGGACGCTGATCGACCTGCTACCGCTCAACCCCGATCGGCCGCTGCGGCTGCTCGCTGCCCTCGCCGCACCCGGTGTGCGCGTGGTACGGTGTGCTGGCCTCAACCGGCCATACCTGAGCGCGCGCCCCGGTTGGCGGCGCGGCGTGCCGCACGCAGTTGCCGCGCAGGTCGACCGTGCGCTGGATCCACTGTGGGCGCAGGCGAGTGTGGCCGCCGTCGGCTTTCAGCTACGCGCAGCGCTCGCCGGGGTGCAGGTGTTTCATTCGTCAGACCAGTTTTGCTATGCGCCGCCCGGTGCGGCGGCGGTGGTGACGATCCACGATCTGACGGCGCAGATCAACCCGGCCTGGCACATATCTGCCAACAACGCGCTCGCCGATGCCAAGCTGCACTTTGCGCGCACGCGCGCCGATCTGGTGATCGCCGATTCGCAATCGACCGCGCGCGACGCCATGCGTCTACTCAATCTGCCGGGCGAACGGCTGCGCGTGGTGCCACTGGCGGCGGATCGGCGCTTCCGCCTGCAGACACCCGAGGCGTTGCGGCCGCAGCTGGCGCGTTTTGGCCTGCGGCCGGACGAATATCTGCTGAGTGTCGGTACACTCGAGCCGCGCAAAAATTATGTGCGGCTGATCGAGGCCTACGCACGACTGCGCGGGCAAATGCCAGCTGCGCCACCACTGGTGATCATCGGGCGGCGCGGCTGGCACTATGATGAAATCCTGGCCGCTCCGGCGCGCTGGGGGGTGGCTGGTCGGGTGCGCTTTGTTGATGATGCGCGCGATGTCGATCTGCCCGCGCTCTACGCCGGTGCGGCGGCATTTGTGTACCCCTCGCTCTACGAAGGCTTTGGGTTGCCGGTGCTCGAGGCGCTGGCGTGCGGCGCGCCCACCGCCTGCGCGAATACCTCATCGCTCCCTGAAGTGCTGGGCGATGCCGGGGTGTTGTTTGCCGCCGAAGATCCGCTGGCGATCGCGGCGGCGCTTGAGCAATTGCTCAGCGATCTGTCGTTGCGCGCACGGTTGCGGCAGGCTGGCCCGCAGCGCGCGGCACAGTTTTCGTGGCAGCGCACCGCCCAGGAGACACTGGCGGTGTACGAGGAAGCGATAGCACTACGTCGTGCGCCGCGCGGCGTATAGTTTTGCCAGGCCGGTGAGCAGCCCGAGCACGAGACTCACGATCAGCCAGAGCGTGATGTCTGGTGTACTGCGCAGCAATTCGCCCCACGGGAACCCAAATAGCGCTGGCAAAGCAATCAGCACAAATAGCGGCCACAGCAGCTCAACACCGATATCGGCGCGTACCCGGTTGCGCGGCCGCCCGGGCAGCAGCGCGCGCCAACGCCCGATCCGCAGCAGACCACTGAGTTGGCTGAAGATGATCAGCGCCATACCGATCGTGATCGCCGTGTAGATCGTACTCTGGCTGTAGCTCCGATCGGCGAGCGGCTGACCCACCAGGTAGCCCGCGATCGCATCGGCCATGTGGTGGCTGGTCGGTGTGATCGGCAGCGGAAACGCCGTCGATGCGTTGGTCACGATCGCCACGCCCCAGCCCTGTTCGGGCAGCATGACCAGCTTGCCACGAAAATGCGGCACAATCCCGCCGTGATGGATCGCGGGTACGCCTGCGATCGTGCCGACGCGCCAGCCAAACGCGTAGGAGAAATCATCGGCGGGTGCGCCAGGAGCATGCAGCTGCGCCATACCGGCGGGCGAGAGGATCGTTTCGTCCGCCACACGCCCCTGATTGAGCTGTGCCAGCAGATACTGCCCCAGATCCGCAGCGCTGCTGATCAACGCCGCCGTCGGCATCCGATCACGCTCGTAGGGTAGCGTCGCAGGCACCGGGAAGCCAAACCAGTAACGATGGCCCTGCGCCATGCCGCTCGCAATCGCACGATCCTGATCGGTAAAGCTGTGGGTCATGCCGAGCGGAACAAAAATCTTCTGCTCGATATACTCGCTGTAAGACTGTCCGGTGACCTGTTCGATCACCGCGCCGAGTACCAGATAGTTGGGGCTGGCATACTCGTGAGTGCTGCCGGGCGGATTGCTGAGCACAACACTCGCGAGCGCGCGGACGTGGTCTTGCAGCGTTGCGGCGGGCTCGGTAGCCTGCGGCGCGCGCGTCGGGATGCCGCTGGTATGGTTGAGTAAATGCCGGATGGTGATGATCCGCGATGCCGCCGGATCGGCGACGCGAAACCACGTGAGGTACTCTTGCACGGGCGATTCCAGATCGACCAGCCGCCGCTCGACCAGTTGCATGATCGCCAGCGCCGTAAACGATTTGCTGATCGAGCCGAGGAGAAAGCCGGTCTGCGGTGTGACTGCACGGCCGTAGCCATCGTCGCCGTAGCCGCGCAGATACACGATCTGCTGATCGTGGACGATCGCGAGTGCCACACCGGGCACGCGGTCATCGCGCATCGTCTTGCTGATGTAGGCGTCAATCGCGGCCATGTCGGGCTGTGTCACCTGCGCGTGGGCGCCGTTTGTCAGCAGCAGCGCGATCAGGCTGCCAAGCAGGAACAGAGAACGGGTATGCATACGGGTACTCGCAATCAATTGTTTCGGTCAGATAGAATCATGATACCGCATGATGTGGTACCAGCGCGTGTGCCAAATGGCACGGATGTCGTTTGCGACCGTTGATGGAAGCGATCTGCAGGTACACGTCGACATCCAGCGGTATGCTACAATAGTGCTATGGATACAGCACGCGTATCACGAATCCAGCAGCGGCATATGCTCGAAATTCTCTCGCACAGCCCGGCGCAGACGAGCCGGGTCGGCGTGCGGATCGGTGCGCTCCTCGGCGCAGGCGATGTCGTGCTGTTGCGCGGCGAGTTTGGCGCCGGCAAGACACAACTGGTCAAGGGGATTGTCCAGGGCCTTGGCTCGGAGGATCTGGTCAACAGCCCGAGCTACGTGCTGATCAACGAGTATCGTGCCGGTTCGTTGCGCGTTGCGCACGTCGATCTGTATCGCATTGAAGATCCCGCCGAGCTGGCGGGAGTCGGCCTGGATGATGCCTGGGCGGCGGATAGCGTTGCCCTGGTCGAATGGGCCGAGCGCGCGGCGGGTGGTGTACCCGCTGCGCACTTGCAAATCACAATCGAGCATCTGGCTGAGACCAAGCGTGTGCTACGGCTGACGCCGGTTGGTGCAGCCTACGAAGCGCTGGTGGCGCGCCTGCAGCGTCAGGCGTTCGGCTAGTGCTGCTCGCGATCGATACGTCAACCGACATGACCGGACTGGCGCTCTGGGATGCAACCGGCTTGCTGGCCGAAGCCAACTGGCGCTCGGGGCGCAACCACTCGGCGCAGTTGTTGCCACAGCTGAGTATGCTGCTGGCACACACGGGCGTCGCGCGCAGCGCACTGGCGGCGGTCGCGGTGGCGCTCGGGCCGGGCAGCTGGAGTGGGTTACGCGTCGGGCTCAGCACCGCCAAGGGGCTGGCGATCGCCGGGGATGTGGCGCTGATCGGTGTACCCACGCTCGATATCGTCGTACGGCAGTTTGCGGGCTCGTCATTACCACTGGCACCAATCTTTCGTCTCGGGCGTGACCGGATCGCGCTGCGTGATGCGCGCGGCGAGCTGATCAATCTGGCGATCGACGAGCTTCCCGCGCACATCGGTGGCCCGGCGCTGGTCTGTGGCGAGATCGATGCCGCGCTCGCGGCGCAGATTGTGGCATTGGTGGGCGCGCGGGCGCAGCTGCCATCGCCGCTGGCGCGAGTACGACGTGCGGCGGTGCTGGCCGAAATTGGGTGGGAACGCTGGCAGGCGGGGGCGGTCGATGCGGCGGCGGCGATCGAGCCGATCTATCTTGGGCAGCCGGTACGCACCGCAGGAGAAACCGGAGTACACGCATGACACTGCGCACGCTTACCATCTCGCTCGCCGATCGCCGCGTACTAAATGATGTGGTGCCCGATGCGGTTGAACCCGCGTTGCTGGGCGGCCGCGGCCTCGGCGCATGGATGCTCGGCGCGCGCGTCGGGGCAAAGATTGGCCCGCTCTCGCCCGACAATCAGCTGATTTTTGCCGCCGGGCCGCTGGCTGGCCGCCTGCCCTCGATGAGCGGCGGCTTCACCGTCACCACGCGCTCGCCGCTGACGCGTGGCATCGCGCACGGTTGGGCGCTGGGTGGCTGGGGTGCGGCGCTGCGGCGCGCGGGCTACGATGCGCTGGCGCTCACCGGTCAGAGCCAGGAATGGTGCGTGGTACGGATCAACGATGGCCAGATCGAATTGCTTGCGGCGGGCAAATTGCTGGGGCTCGATACGGTCGACACGGCGCGCGCGCTGCGGCGGGCGCTCGGTGATGAGTATTCGGTGGTGTGTATTGGCCCGGCGGGCGAAGCGGGCGTCAGCTATGCGTCGATCGTCGCCGATGGTTCGTACGCTGCCGAGCCAGCGGGCGCGGGTGCGGTGATGGCGCACAAACGGATCAAGGCGATTGCAGTGCGCGGTACGGGCGAACTGGCGCTCGCCGATGCGGCGCGCGTGCATGCGGTGATCGCGGCGGTCGAGCGGCGCGCGGCCTCGAGCGATGTGGCCGGCGATTTGCGCGCCTACGGTGGGCTGGCGTTTGCCGAGCGCGCCGAAGAACTCGGTGCGCTCAGTGCGCGCAACGGCCAGGAGAGCGCGCTGCGCGGGATCGCCAATCTGCACCGCGATGAGTTTGTCGATCGGGCACCACGCGATGGTCGCGGCTGCCTTGGCTGCCCGCTGCCGTGCCACGCGGCCTACACCAGCGAGCCGGGCGAAGCCAGCGCGTACCCCGATCTCGATGCGCTGGCCGGCTTTGGCCCACGGCTGGGGATTACCGATCCGGAGACGGTGGTGGCTGCCAGTGATCTGTGTCTGCGGCTGGGGATCGATGCGGTGGCGATGTCGGCGGCGCTGGGTTTCCTGATGGAATGCAGCGACCGCGAGCTGACGCGCACGGCAGCGGTGGCGTGGGGTGACGGCGCGAGTGTGCTGGCGGCGATCCGCCGTATGGGCCAGAAGCACGAGAAGCGCGATATCCTGTCGCTGGGCGTCGGTGAGATGGCCGAGGTCTACTGGGGCAGCGCCGCGTTTGCGCCGCAGGTCAAACGCCTGGCGTTTGGTGCGCTCGATCTGCGCGCGCTGCCGCTGCTGGCGCTGGCCACGGCGGTCTCCCCGATCGGTGGTGATTACCGCTACGCGATGGCGATGGAAGAGCTGCTGCCCGCGCCGCCCGCCTGGTTGCCAAACGATGCCAGCGCGCCGCCCGCGCTCCGTGGTGTTGTCGCCCGGCTGATCTGGTACGAACGTTTCGCTGCCGCGCTCGATGCCGCTGGCCTGTGCCGCAGATTGGCGCTGTATGCGTACCAGATTACGCCGGGTGAGGTCAACGAGCTCCTGAGCGCGGCGCTCGGGCGGCCGTTTAGCGGTGCCGATGTTGCGGCGCTCGGCGAGCGGCTGGTGACCTTCGAGCGCGCGCTGGCGCACCGGTATGATCTGGGCGAAGATACGCTGCCTGTGCGCTGGCGCGATGAGCCGCTGGCGCTCGGCGCGGCGGCGGGCAAGCTCCCCGCGCTCGATGACCTGATCCCCGATTATTATCGCCGCCACGGCTGGGATCCCGACGGGCGGCCGACGCCCGCGCGGCTGGTGGAACTGGGGATCGATGGGTTGATTTGAGTAAGGCCGAAGCATCTCCTCGGCCCTACAATAGCGGTGGCGCGTCCGATGATCTCGCGCGGTGCGCAGCCGGGTAAAGGGTTGCAATGAAACTTGATGCGGCACTCATGATTGAAGGGCGGCGGCTCGGGCAGGCGGGCACAATCGCGCAGGCCGCCGAGGCGGCCGGGTTCGACGCGCTCTGGACGAGTGAGACGCGCCACAATCCGTTTCTGCCGCTGGTGCCCGCCGCAGCCAGTACCACCCGCGCGCTGCTCGGTACCTCGGTCGCGATCGCCTTCCCGCGCAGCCCGATGGTGATGGCGCAGCTGGCGTGGGATCTGCAGGCCGCCTCAAACGGGCGCTTCATCCTGGGACTCGGCACGCAGGTCAAGCCGCACATCGAGCGCCGCTACGGCATGGCGTGGGAAGCCCCGGTGGCCAAGCTGCGCGACTACATTGGCGCGCTGCGTGCGATCTGGGGCAGCTGGCAGCGCGGCGGCAAGCTGGCGTACGAAGGCCAGTTCTACACGCACACATTGATGACGCCGTTCTTCAACCCCGGCCCGATCGCCGACCCGCGCATCCCGATCTACATCGCCGGGGTCAACGAAGGGCTGGCGCGGCTGGCGGGCGAGACGTGCGATGGCTTCCACGCGCACCCGTTCCACAGCGCACAGTATCTGCGCACGCAGTTGCGCCCGCAGATCGCCGAATCAGCCCTGGCGCACGGCCGCGACCCGCAGCAGATCGCGATTGCCAGCAGCGTGTTTATCATCAGCGGGCCGGATGCAGCCACGATCGCGGGGATGACGCAGTTTGTGCGCGATCAGATCGCGTTCTATGCCTCGACGCCGACCTACCGCACGGTATTGGCCTGCCACGGCTGGGAGGCGGTGGGCGAGCGGCTCTCGGAGCTAGCCGCCGCCAAACGCTGGGGCGAGATGGGCGCGCTGATCGACGACGACATGCTTGATGTGTTTGCGGTGCGTGCGCCGCTCGACGGGCTCGGCAGCGCGCTGCGCACGCGTTACGATGGCCTGCTCGACCGGGTTGCACCCTACATGCCGTACGAACCCGGCCCGCTCGATGCGGTCTGGCGGCGGGTGGCGGCCGAGCTGGCGGAGTAGGGGGCTACGAACCGGGCCCGAAACTTTTGCGGTAACGATTTACCGTCCGGTCGTATGAGGTCAGTGTTTGCAAGCCTGGTACTCGATCAAGAATTTGATACGAATCTATGTATGCATAGCGGTATGAGTACTCGACTCGCAAACCGGTGAACACTGCGCAATCTACAATCCGCGAACGCAACAGTGGACTGAGCATTTCGCGTGGTCTCCAGACGGCTTCAGGATTTATGGGATGACACTGTGTGGTCGCGCAACTGTAGACGCCTTACGTTTGAACAATTCGTTCATCATCGTAGCGCGCCAATTCTGGGTCGAGGCGGGCGGTGGCCACCCGCCGACGATTTGCGCTAAATGATCGATGCGCCGCACTGGGATCCTGCGGCCTCAGATTGACATGGACGGCGATGCACGCTCCCCCTTTCCGTGTCGGAAAGGGGTTGGGGATGAGGGCGCGCACCTCGTCAACTCGCCGGGTTGGTTGCGGCGGGCGATCGGCGATTGGTCGCCACCAGCAGGGTATCGAGCCAGCTGGCAGTCTCCGGAGCGAGCGCGGGGTCAGGCGTTGGCTCGGTGTAGGTGATCTTGCGGTCGTAACGGGCGTTGGCGTAAGCATTGCGCAGTGCCGCGCCCAGATCGAGCGGCACGTCGGGGTCGGGCCGCAGCAACGGTGCCGCCACAACTGGCAGCCGGTCGGGCAGGTTCCACGTCCAGATCTCGAACGGGCGCCAGGTGCGGTCGGCGCGGTTGAGCAGCACGGCGTAATCGCACGGCGGGATCGGTCGCCCGGTCTGCGGGCGTGTGCCTGCGCGCAGTAGGTCGATCTCCAGCAGATGGGCGCGACTGTCGAGCAGGACCGCGCGCTTCGCTTCATACGCATCGGCACCATTGCGGCCAGGGCGCTTGTTGGCGGGCGACAGCAGCTCGATCGCCGTCACCAGTTCGTCGCCCTC
>JAYUYF010000017.1:0-5807 GCA_043752605.1 Roseiflexaceae bacterium | reverse complement strand
GCGCGCATTGCTGCGCAACGAGACCTATACCCCGCAGGACCGTGATGGCGTGCTGGCGTTCGATGCTACCTATGACGAGCCAGGCGGCGACGAATTGCGCCGTGCACTGAGCGAATTGTGGCGCGCAGAACGCGGCCAGATCCACAAATTACTGCACCAGACACAGACGCTCGGTGCCACGCTCGCGGCGCGCGGGCTGCCCCAGGTGCTATGCCACGCCGATTGCCACCCGTGGAACGTGATGGTCGATGACGCTGAACAGGTCTGGCTGGTGGACTGGGATGAGGTGCTGCTGGCACCGCGCGAGCGCGATCTGATGTTCGCGCTGGGCGGCATCGGTGGCGACGGTGTGACGGCGGCGAGCGCGGCGGCATTTCTGACAGGTTATGGTGACACGCCAGCAAACGGCGACGCGCTGGCGTATTACCGCGCGGCGTGGGCGGTATCAGACATCGGCGCGTACACCGCACAGGCGCTCGGCCGCTTTGCAACCAGCGACGCCGACCGTCGGCACGCGATCACCATGCTGCATAGGCTGTTCTCCGCCGAAGGTATCGTCGCACGTGCGTTACCACAGACGTAGCCGCACGCCAACGTATGGAACCGTTCACCATGCTCAATCGTTTCCATGAGGGTGGCAATTGGCCGCCATACGACACGATACACGGTACACGATAATAGATACTCGATGATCGGGAGAAACAGCATGCAGATGTTCAAAACCGTTGGCGCGCTGGCGCTGCTCACCGCACTGACCGCCTGTGGCGGCACACCGGCCGCGAGCCCAGCGCCGACAACATCACCTGCGGCCGACGAGCCAGCCACCGCAGCTCCGGCCACTACGCCAACCGAGATCGCCGGAACCAGCTGGGTGCTCAGCACGCTTGGTGGCGCAGCCGTACTTGCTGAGCCGCTGGTAACACTGAATTTTGCCGATGGCCGCATGAGCGGCAGCGACGGATGCAACAGCTACAGTGGCAGCTACAGCGCAAGTGGCGCAACGCTGACGGTTGGCAAGGATGTGGTTTCAACCATGATGGCCTGCGCCGAGCCGATCATGCAACAGGCGGGCGCGTACAGCACCGCGTTGCAGGCGGTATCGAGCTACGCAATCACCGGCGATACGCTCAAACTCGTCAATGCCAATAATGCTGAACTGGCGACCTTCGCCGCACAGACTCAGGGGTTGGCCGATACCCAGTGGACAGCGACGGGCGTAAACAACGGCAAACAGGCGGTCGTGAGCCTGGTGAATGGCAGCAATATCACTGTCAACTTTGGCAGCGACGGCCGCGTCAGCGGGTCTGGCGGCTGCAACACCTTTACCGGCAGCTACGTCGCGAGTGGCGACACGATCACGATCAGCCAGCTGGTGAGTACCGAGATGATGTGCATGGAGCCGACGGGTGTAATGGATCAAGAAGCACAGCTGCTGGCAGCACTCACGAGCGCGGCGACCTACCGGCGTGATGGCAACAAACTCGAGTTGCGCACAGCCGATGGCGCGCTGGCGGTGAGCCTGACGGCGGCGAGGTAAGCGGAAGCGCGGGGAGGGGCGGCGCGGGGAGGGGCGGACGCCGCATGCGGCGTCCCTACGAGATCTCTGCCGCCCGCGTTTGACGAAACCCCGCGCGTATGGCACCATCCATCGCGGGTGCGACCAGACGCGAGGATAACATGACCACGCTCCATTCCCTGACAATTGCCGAGGCGGGCACGCTACTGGATCGTGGCGAAACGACTGCCGTGGCGTTGACACAGGCGTTGCTCGACCGGATCACGGCGCTCGATCCCACGATTGCGGCGTTTCTCACGCTCGACGCGGACGGCGCACTGGCACAGGCCACCGCCGCCGATGCGCGCCGCGCCGCAGGTGAGCGCGGCGCATTGCTTGGTATGCCGCTGGGCATCAAAGACGTAATTTCCACCGAAGGGTTGCGCACCACCTGTGGCTCGCAGATTCTGGCGAATTACGTGCCGCCCTTTGATGCTACTGCGATCACCCGGCTGCGCGATGCAGGTGCAGTGCTGCTTGGCAAGCTCAACTGCGATGAATTTGCGATGGGCTCCTCGACGGAAAATAGTGCGTTTGGTATCACGCGCAACCCGTGGGATACCAGCCGCGTGCCGGGCGGCAGCAGTGGTGGCAGCGCAGCGGCCGTGGCGGCGGGCATGGCACCTGGCACGCTCGGCACCGACACGGGAGGCAGTATTCGCCAGCCGGCTGCGCTGTGCGGTATCAGCGGCCTCAAACCGACCTACGGCCGCGTCTCGCGCTACGGTCTGGTGGCGTACGGCAGCTCGCTCGACCAGATCGGGCCACTGGCGCACACGGCATGCGATTGCGCGATCCTACTGCAGGCGCTCGCCGGTCACGATCCACGCGATGGCACGTCTGCCACCGAAGCCACCAGTGATTATGTCGGTGCGCTGACGGGCGATATTCGCGGTCTGCGGATCGGCATCCCTCGTGAGTATTTTGTCGCGGGTATGCAACCGGGCGTCGAAACTGCGGTACGTACCGCGATTGCAACCCTGCGCGAAGCAGGCGCTACGGTGCGCGAGGTCTCACTGCCACACTCAAAATATGCGTTGCCGGTGTACTATATCATCGCGCCCGCCGAGGCCAGCGCCAACCTCGCACGCTACGATGGTGTGCGCTATGGTGTGGCGGCCGAGGGCGCGAGTTACTGGGAGGTGCTCGAAGGGACGCGCGGTGCGGGCTTTGGCCCCGAGGTGCGCCGCCGGATCATGCTCGGCACCTATGCGCTTTCAGCCGGGTATTACGATGCCTATTACAAGCGCGCACAGCAAGTACGCACGCTGATCCGGCGCGATTACCAGCAGGTCTTTGCCGAGGTCGACCTGCTGGCTGCACCTGTCACGCCGTCGGTCGCATTTAAGATCGGTGAGCACCGCGATGATCCGCTGGCGATGTACCTTGAAGATGTCTGCACGCTACCCGCCAATCTCGCGGGTGTGCCGGGGCTGTCGGTGCCGTGTGGTTTCTCGGAGGGCCTGCCGGTGGGGTTGCAATTGATTGGGCGCCCGTTCGACGAGGCGACGCTGCTGCGCGTTGGCGATGCATACCAACGCATGACGGATTGGCACACGCGAACCCCTGGAATGTAATTGGGCGGGGGCCACGATGGGCCGGTCACCACGGACGCATGCCCGCCGCTGTGGTGACCGGCCGGGAACCACGGACGCATGCCCGCCGCCGTGGTGACCGGCCGGGAACCACGGACGCAGCATGCTGCGTCCCTACGTGTTGATGGCCTGCCAGATGCGTTCGGCGCGCAACGGCAATTCGGTGATTCGCGCGCCGACGGCATCGCGCACCGCGTTGGCGATCGCGGCACCACCCGCCGTGATCGGCGGCTCACCCACACCACGCGCACCAAACGGCCCGTGTGGCGACTTGTTCTCGACAATCACCGCCTCGATATCGGGTAGGGTGTCGAACGCGGGCAACGCATAATCCATGAAGCTGGCGGTCAACAGCTGACCGTACTCATCAAAGACCATCGCCTCGCCCATGCCCCAACCGATGCCCTGCGCCGCGCCGCCGTGGATCTGGCCGATCACCATCGTCGGGTTCAGCGCAAAGCCAACGTCTTGCACCGCGACATAGCGCAGCAGCGTGAGCTGGCCGGTCTCAGGGTCGACCCGCACCTTCGCCAGGTGCGCGACAAAGCCCGGCGCATTCTCCGAGACTGCCGAGGTACCCTCGCCGATCACCGGGCCGGGGCCATCCTTGAGCCCCTCGGCAATCGCCGCCAGCTCGCCAATTGGCACTGCGCGGTCGGCCGGGTTGCCACGCACGTTGACCACCCCGCCCGTCAGTTCCAGGTCTTCGACGCTGGCCTCAAAGTGGTGCGCCGCCACATCGAGCAGTTTTTTGCGCACGGTATGTGCCGCGTTGGAGACCGCACCCGAGACGCTGTAGGTCGTCTGGCTGCCGCCCGACGGCCCGGCGTATGGCCCGCTGCGCGTGTCGCCCGCGATCAGTTCGACCTGCTCGGGCGGCACATCGAGGATCTCGGCGGCGATCAGTACCAGTGATGAGTTGACACCCGAGATATCGACCGAGCCGACGTGTACGCGCACGGTGCCGTCGGTATCCACCCGACAGATCGATGCTGCGGGCGACATACCGCACGGCCAGCCGCCGATTGCGATCCCGACGCCTTCGTTTGGCCCCTTGTGTGCTGCCTCGGCCCACGCCGGGTGTTCGCCCAATCGTTCGAGCACCTGGCGGATACCCACATTAGGCCACGGATCGTTGTTGCCCATCGGGTCACCCTCTTCGGCGGCATTCTGCAAACGAAATGCGAGCGGGTCGTGCCCGATCGCGCGGGCAAGCTCGTCGATCGTCGATTCAATGGCAAACGTCGCCGACGGGCTACCTGGCGCACGATACGCGCCACCTTGCGGCTTGTGGGTCAACACTTCGTAGCAATCGATCAGCACATTCTCGCACTTGTAGTAGCCACCCAGCAGAATGCTGACAATGCCACCGAGTGTAAAGGGGAACACACCATTATCCATCGTCACGTGCGCGCGAATCGCGGTGATGCGCCCGTCGCGCGTCGCGCCCGCTTTGACGGTAATGATCGTGGCCGGCGAGGGTGTCGTGGTGAGGAAATCCTCGGTGCGCGTCAGCACCAGCCGCACCGGGCGTTTGACCGTCACCGCCAGCGCCGCCACCAGCGGGTCGATGATGCCATACTTTGCGCCAAAGCCACCGCCCACGGTCATCGGCACGACGCGCACTTTGTTTTTTGGCAGCGAGAGCAGGCGCGCCACTTCATCGCGTACACCAAACTGGCCCTGCGTACTGGTATAGATCGTTACGCTGCCACGATGGACATCGGGCTCGGCCACGGCGGCGTGCGGCTCAAGGTAGGCCTGATGGACAAACGGCGTGCGAAAGGTGTGCTCCACAACCACATCGGCCTCGCGCAGCCCACGCTCGACATCGCCGCGGTGGTAGTGCTGCTCCTCGTGCAAATTCGAGGGCTCACGCACAATTTGCTCGGCGTCTTTATTGACAGCCGCGTGCAACGAGGCCAGGTCGATACCCTCTTTTGGTACACCCGTCGGCCAGATCACCAGCGCATCGGCATCGAGCGCGCGCTCGACATCGACAACCGGCGTCAGCTGCTCATACTGCACGACCACCGCGTCGGCGGCATCGCGCGCCTGCGCTTCGCTCGCCGCCACCACCGCCACGACCGGCTGGCCGCGAAACAGCACGATATCGCGCGCGAGCACGGCGCTATTACGCGAGTTGATCACCCGCTCACGGGTGGGCAGATCTTCGGCTGTCAGCACCGCGACGACACCGGGCATCGCCTTCGCGGCAGCGGTATCGATGCTGATAATCCGTGCATGGGCATAGGGGCTCAATACCGGCCGCGCGTGCAGCATGCCGGGCAACGTCACATCGCCCGAATAGCGCGCCTGACCAGTGACCCGTTCGACGCCCTCAACCAGTTTGTGGCCTTTACCCAGATAGCGGAATGGAGTCTGCTCGGTGGTCATCACAACGCTCCCTTTTTATTACTCTCTTGCGCGAAGCACCACGCCGTGCTACAGTATATTTACCTCGGGGGCCGCTAGCTCAATGGCAGAGCGCGTCGCTCATAACGACTTGGTTGCAGGTTCGAATCCTGCGCGGCCCACCACATCTCATCTATACTAACTCTGCTGCGCGGGCACCGGCACCAGCCAGGTCGCCTCACCAAACGGTTCACGCAACAATCGCACCACCAGCGTCGTCGCGCCGAGATGCGCGGGGCGTT
>JAYUYF010000016.1:0-2257 GCA_043752605.1 Roseiflexaceae bacterium | reverse complement strand
TCAGTCCGTCGACCGATGTCGCCAGGTACAAACGCGTACTGGCAGCCGCGAAGCCTTCGAGTTCGAGCCGCACCAGAACATGACTAAATGGACGTGGCGCGCTGGCGAACGGGATAACATATTCGCCGGAATCGCTGGCCAGCTGCGGCAGTTTTGGGTCGGACGCGTCGAAGATAGTTTGATCTGGTAGTAGATCAGGGGTCTGCGCACGCAACAGGATCGGCACACCAGCGGCAGCGGTTGCCAGCGCGGCACCACACCCCTGCAAAAATCGTCGTCGGCTGACTGGCATATCGCTATCTCCGATAAAGCATCGTACGTATTGCGGACGTACCACAATCTTGGAGAGCACGTCGTCTGCTTCAAAGAACGTCGCCATATTCTACACTGGAGCTACGACAGGTGATGGTTGGCTGATAGCTATGTGAGAGCGCCGTGCATCGCGCAAGGGCTTGTACTCGCGCTCTGGATCGCAGTGTACCGGGGTGCTGAGGTACTCCGCTACCCAGTGACGAAGCCTGTTGTGACAAGTTGGAACGATGTCCGGCGCGTAGCTCATCGGTGTAGTATAATTAATATCAAATATCTACAAATTTAATGTCGTAATTTGCTATAAATTCTATTGACTCTTGGAGTATTTGAGATATACTGCTTCTGTAGGACAATTTACAGGAGGTAGATAATGAGCGAAGAGCGTACACGCGTTTTAGAGTTATTGGCGGCAGGGACAATTACGGCCACACAGGCCGGCGAACTACTCGACGCATTGCAGGCACGAGTAGCAAGTGGAGAAGTTGCGCCACAGGTGCAAGCAGCGACTGGTGCAACAGTACAGATCGATGCTGCGGCCACGCGGCGTGGGCGGCCGCGTGTCAGGTTAGGCGACATGGTTGGGTTGGCGAGCTGCGGTGTAACACCCGAATACATCCGCGCATTGCGCGAGGTTGGCCTGACCGATCTCAACGCTGGCGATCTGATTGGCATGGCGGCCAATGATGTAACACCCGACTATATCCGCGCATTGCGCGACGCTGGCCTGACCGATCTCGACGCTGACGATCTCATCGGCATGGCGGCCAATGGAGTAACACCCGCATACATTGCCGAGATGGCTGCGCTTGGCATCGTCGAAACCTCAATGACAAATCGTGTCGCGCGCACGACCGACGATGTATGAGTTGCAGGATCAACGCATGAAATATCCTCTCATCACACACGACCCGATCACGGGGGAGCCGCTGGTTGTGACCCGATTGCTTGGGCCGACGACTGGCATCGTGATCGAAGGCCAGTTTGATCTCGGCTGGATCGGTCGACTTACGTCCGAGCAACGAGAGTTCGTCGGGGTACTTGTACGTAATCGTGGCAACTTGCAAAAAGTCGCTGGCGATATGGGCGCATCGTACAACACGGCACGCAACCGTATGGACGAGATTGTCGCGGCTATCGAGGGAATTGCACCCGTACCACAAGCTGCACAATCAACCCGGCCAGGTATGCCTGTCGAGCACCGCGCGATCCTGGATCGACTTGCAGCTGGTGAAATTACCTTCGAAGAAGCCATGGAGCAAATACGCGGGCTTGGGTAAATATTGAAGGGACGCAGCAAGCTGCGTCCCTCCAGTATTTTTGACGTTTTCGGTTGTGATTACACGATTACGCGCGCTTTGTAGTCACAACCTGCTCGTGCTGACGTGCGCCGAGATACCCACCACCGATGGCCGCAGCGGCCGCGAGGCCGAGTGAGAGCAATGTGCCCCAGGCCGTATTGCCAGCGACATCAGCTGCCTGCTGTACGTTGGTCGGATCCGTCACCGCGCGGCCGACAGCCTGAGCGGTAGCCTGCAACGCCGGGTCAGTGCCTGCGGCAGCCGCAGTTGCTTGCAGTGCCGTGTTATCTGCCGCACCAGCCAGATCGGTCGGCTTTGCAAGATCAGTATCGACGTGGCTTGTTGTCTTGGTCGTCACTGTTCGGTTAGGAGTATCATACACCGCATTCTTCGTCGCGCCAGCGCGCTCGTCGCGGGTCTTCTCTCGTTCATCCTCAGTCGTATCCGAGCATCTTTCGGACACCGTCAACTGGCGCATAATACGCTGCCGCTGGTGCGAGGAATACCTCACACCAGCGGCAGCGTATTATGCGCGCGGGGTCTTAATGGCGGTTGGTCGCGCGGTCCCAGGCAAACTTGATGCTATCCTTGAACTGCTCCCAAGTACCGCTGTTCTTGGTCTCCCAGTCGCGGCGCACATCACCCTC
>JAYUYF010000015.1:0-5808 GCA_043752605.1 Roseiflexaceae bacterium | reverse complement strand
ACGTGATCGTGGTGGGCGAAGTGCGCGGCGGTGAGGCGCTGGCATTGCTCCAGGCTGCGGCGACGGGTCACGCCGGGCTGGGCACGATCCACGCGCCCGACCCGCAGGGTGCCCTGCGCAACCTCGAGCGCATGGCGTGTGCGACGGGCGAGGCACCGCCGGGCGTCGTGCGTGCGCTGATCGCGGCCGGCAGTGTACCGCTGCTGGTGGCGCAGATCGGCAGCGTCGATGGGCGGCGGCGGCTGGTGAGTATCGACGAGGTTTTGCCGCAGGGCGGTGGTGGACAGAGCGGCGACCGGTATCCGACCCATAGCCTGTTTGCGTGGGACAGCGCCACGCGCGCGATCCAGCGCACGGGCTGGGCGCAGGGTAGCTGGGGTGGCGGCGTGTGTTAATTGGGTTGTGCGCAGTGAAAGCAGTATTGGAGATACGACATGCAACAGACAGAACTGCTGGTCTTTGGTGGAACGCCCGCGCTCATCGCGGAGATCCAGCGCTACGAAGCGCTGCAAGTGACCGTGGCGGCAAGTATCGCGCGTGTGCTTGGCCTGCTCGCGAGCAACGACCCACCGGGTGCGGTGGTGATCTACGGTGGGCGTTGCGAAGCCGCCGATCTGTGGCGTGTGGCGCAGGCGGCGCAACACCACCGGGTACGCGCGGTGTTTCTCGTACCAGACGCGGCCGACGCGCGTGCGGATGATTTGCGTGATGCGGGCTGTACCGTGATTGCGGCCGCAGACCCGGCCGCCGTCGCGGCGCAGATTGCGGCGCTGGTGGGTATCGCGGCGCAGCGCAGCGAGCAGCAGGTACTGGTGGCGGTGGCCGGGGCGAAGGGCGGGATCGGCAAATCGCTGGTGGTGGCGTTGCTGGCCGAGACGTTGCACCGCCGCGGCCTCGGTGTGCTGGTCGTCGATGGCGATATCTCGAACTCGGGTCTGGTACCCAGTTTTCGTATTCCATCAGGTGTGCCATCGTATCTGCACATCGCCAACGATGCGGCGGTGCTGGGTGATCAGGCCGACGGTCTGTGGAACGCGAGCAATATTCGGCGCTACATCTACCGGCATCCGGCGAGCGGTATCGATTTCTTACTCGGCAGCGAAGAGACGACCGACCCGCGCGACATGCAGCGCCACGAATGGCAGCAGCTGATGGACGGCGTGCGCGGTCTGCACGAATACGATGTTGTGCTGCTCGATACCGGCCCCGAGATCAAGAAGCGGCCGTATGCGATCCTGGCGGCGCGCGATGGCGGCTGGGTCGTGCTGCCGACACCGCCCGGCCGCAAAGAGCGGGCGGGAGTTGGCAATATGCTGCGTGCGATCCAGAGCGCGAGCGGCGATCAGGATCTGACTGCGCGTTGCCTGCTGCTCTTTATGGAGCCCGAACACGGTGTGACCGTGACGCTCGATACCATCGAGCCACTGTTCACACGCCACTTTCCAAACGCACGTGGGCTTGGGCGGCTGCCACGTGCGCCGCGCCAGGTGAGTGCCGCTGATGAAGAGCGGGATCGCTACATTTCGGCGCTGGATATTGCCCGACACAGCCGCTTTTCGCGCGCGGCGCACATGCTTGCCGAGCAACTCTGCCGCACGATCGGTGTCGTGCCGCCGCTGCCGCTGCCGCGTTCGTCGTTGCTTGACCGGATGCGCGGTGATCGCACGCTGGTGGCGCGCCCGGCAGTGGCATCGCTCGGCCTGAGCGGGGAGGTCTGATCGTGCAACCACGCTCGATTCTCGACCTGCCAGATGAGCAACTCGCGCCAGTCAGTGTTCGACCTGGCGTGATCGCTGATGCGCAGATGCTGGTGGCGGTGCGCGATGCATTGCTCGCCGCATTTGCCACTGGCGAACAGCGCGTGTTTCTTGATCCGTTTGCCCCGGTTGCGGCGCGCAATGCGGCGGTGCTGGCCACATTGCGCGCCGCAATTGCAGCGCAGCGTGCGGAAGGTGGGCCGCTCGCGCGCTTGAACGACGACGCCGCTACCCTGCTGAGCGTCTACGCGGCCACACTCGGCTGGGGGCCAGCGCAACGCTACCTCGACGATCCGCGTGTCGACGAGGTCAAAATCAACAGTACAACAATTATGGTGCAGGAGGCCGGACGTGGCTTTTATACCGCAGCCGAGCAGTTTGCAAACGCGGACGAGCCACGTGCGCGCGTCGTCCAGCTCGCCTCGGCGCTGGGTGTCCAGCTTGATGCCGCGCATCCGCAGGAGACCTTACCCGTGGCGGGTGGGACGCGTGTACACGCGACGATCCATCCACGCATCGCGGCCCCCGATGCCGCGCTGATCTGTATTCGCCGTGGTCGCCGCAGTGCGTGGACGCTCGCTGATCTTGTGGCGCGCGGCACGATCGACGCGGACACGGTCGCGCTGCTGCGGGCGCTATGCGCGGCGCGCTGTTCGGTGCTGATCGCGGGTCGTACCGGTAGTGGCAAGACCGGCCTGCTCGAAGCACTCGCCAACTCCTGGCCAGGCGCGCCACATATCGTCACGATCGAAGATCACACGCTTGAAATTGGCATCGCCGATACCGCGCGCTGGACGCGCGAGCTCGTCGATACGCAACGTGACCCGCAGGCCTATGGTCGCGCGGCACGCGAGGCGTTGCGGCAGACCCCCGGCCTGGTGGTGCCGGGCGAGACCCGTGGTGCCGAAGCGGGTGCGATCCTGGCGCTGGCGCTCTCGGGTCACCCGGTGATCACGACGCTGCACGCGCGCACCGCCGATGAAGCGCTCGGCCGTTTTGCGGGGTATGCGGCGCAGCCAGGTGCCTACATGTACGAGGGCCGCCGTGATGATGCGCTCGCCGATGTACGCGCCGCCTTCGATGTAATTATCACGATCGACCTGTTCGAACAACTTGGGCGGCGTGTGGTGACCGGCGTCGCGCTCATAGGGAGCGATGGACGCGCGCTGCCGCTGGTGCGGCTACAGGTTGCTGCGGCGGGCGACATTGACTGGCGGCACGCGGCACAGCTGCACGCCGGAAGACTGATCTGGGAGGATGGCATCGATCATACACCATCCGATCTGGCGCGGCGGCTTGCCAGGACGGGCGACGGCAGCGTGCAGGCCATCCCCGGAGACGATACAGCAATCGCGCGTGCGACGCGGCTGCTCGGTGGTGGCGAGACGCAGCGCGCGCTCCACGCGCTGGCCGAGTTGTGGCGTACCCATGTCGATCTCCGTGCGCTGGATCTGGCACGGCGGGCGCTCGCGCAGGATAGCGCGCTCGCCGTGCAGCTCGCGGCCAGTGCCGCGCCGTCGTGGGATCGGTGTCAGCAGCACGCTGCGCAGCACAACTGGCTGGCAGCACGGCGCGAGATCGATCTGTTACGTGCCGACCTCGGTTTGTACGCGTCGTTGCCCGTCACCGCGCTTGATCAGCGTAACCAGCAGATCACACAGGGTATTGCGCAACAGCACAATGCGACGCAGGCGCTCGATGCTGCCGAGGTTGCGCTGAGCGGTGGCCAGGCACGTGCTGCGCTGACCGCGATTGACGGTCTGCGGGCGGAGGTGCTGTATGCCGCGACTGGTGCGCGGCTGCTTGCGCTACGCGAACGTGCGCTCGGTGTGCTGGTGGCCAGCGGTGCGGCTCCGGCAGCAGCACTCGAAACGGTACGTCGGCAGCGTGATGTGGTTGAAGCTCAGCAGGAAGCGAGTCTGTGATGGATATTCGTACGACGCACCCCGAGAGCGCCTGGCTTGCGCTGCTGCCGCCGTATGCGCTGGCGGTCGCCGGCTTGCTGGCCGCAGCGCTCCTGCTCCGCGGCGCGCTGCGCACCCTGATCGCCACGCATATGCTGCGGCGCGGCACGGCAGATGAACGCGCGCTGGTGTGGGCCGCGCCGATCGCATCGCCAGGACAACTGATGTGGATGGCGCTGGCAGTTGGCATCACGCTGGCATTTGGCGCGAGCCTGTACGTGTCGCCGTTCGCCGGATTGGTACTGGCCGCACCGGTCACGCTGCTGGCGGTCTGGGGTGGCCTGGCGATCTACGAGGCGCGCTACTGCGCCCGGCTCGACGCGGCCCTGCCCGCCGCCACCGGCCGGCTCGCGGCGCAGTTGCGCGCGGGCAATGGGTTTTTGCAGGCACTCGAACGGGTGCTGGCGGATACCGAAGACGGTCCGCTGCGCGCCGAATGGTCGTTTATCAGCGGTGCAAGTGGTGCGCCGCTCGCGGGTGGACGCCCGGCCGGGTTGAGCCGCGCGGTGGCTGCACTGGCCAGCCAGACGCCCTCAGCGCGCCACGCGACACTGCTGCGCCATATCGAAGTAGCAGTAGCACAGCCCCACGATGTCCAGACCCAGCGCATCGCGGCGGCGGCGGCGGCGCTGCTGGATGCCGAGCGGCGGCGATCGGCAGCCGTGACGGAGCTGGCGCAGATGCGCTACAGCGGAATCGTGGTCGGCGCAGCAGGCGGCGTGATGAGCGCGTATCTGGCGCTGACGCAGCCCGCGCGTGCGGCACTGGCCTACAGCGGTGGAACCGGTCTGGTGGTGGGTATGCTGGTTGCGGCGGCGCTCTTCGCTCCTGTCGCCGCAGGTGTGCTGCTGGCGCGGGTCGATGACCTCGAATACTGAAAGGATTCTGTGATGACCGATGTCCTCCTCACCCCCGCCGCGCCATATATCGCGCTCAGCATCGCCGCAGTGATGCTCGCGAGTCTGGGTGCGCGGCGAATCGCACGGATCCGCGCGCTGGTCGCCGGGTTCCGCCCGGCGATCGATGGCGCGACAGTGGCCAGACGCACCATCATCGGACACTGCGCCGCGCTGGCGCTCGGCGGATTGCTGCTGCTCGCCGGTGCCGCCGCCGGAACGCTGACCGCTGCCGCCTATGCGGCTGTGGCGTGCTACATCGTATGCGGGCTGCTGTGGCCACGCCGCCCGCTCGCCGCCGCCCGCCGCGAGCAGCAGCTGCTCCGCGTACTCACACCCGCCTTCGCGGCCTATGTGCGGATCTCACTCGCCGGGCGTGAATCGGCGGCGGCGCTGCTACGACGGTATGTGGCGCATCCGGTCGCGCGTACTGCTGCTATCCAGAGTCTCGCCACCGAGGCACTCGCGCTCAGCCAGCAACAACGGCTGCGGCCGTTTGCGGCACTGCGCGTGGTGGCGCAGGCGCGCGGCTGCCGTGAGTTGAGCGATCTGACCGACGCGCTGGCGCAGGCCGAGGCCGAGGGGATCGACCCGACCGATGCCGTCGCGGCATTTCAGACCACCCTTGAGGCGATCCTGCGCGACGAATTTACCCGCCTGCTGCGTCGTCGCACGCTCTATCTGCTCGGCGTATCGGCGGTCGGCATGGTGATCGGTGTCCTTGGCAATGTGCTATTTGTGATGACGGGCGGTGGCAGCGCGCTCGCAGTACTGGGAGGATGACATGACGACGTTGCTGTATTCGACCCACGCCCGCGTACGCCACGCACTTGATCGGCTATCTCGCCATGAGCCAGCGCAACTGCCGCCGGTGCTCACCTCGCGTGATGTTGTGCCATTGCTGGGGCGTGCCTGGTTTCACGAGTTGCTCGCCCGCCACGCGCTCCCCGGTGTGCAGCCCGCACACTGTGGTGTCTGGCGCTGCGATCGCGAGACCTTTGTGCTGTGGTTGCGGGAGGTGTGTGATGGAGCGTAAACGCTATGCATCGGTCGGCATGCTCGTCGCTGAACTCGTGCTACGCCAGGAGTGGATGCCGCTGCGCGAGGCGGCTGCGCTCTACCGGGTGACAGACGAGACGATGCTCGAATGGGGCCGCGATGGTGCCTTCGCGACCACCGACGTCGGCGGGC
>JAYUYF010000014.1:0-5818 GCA_043752605.1 Roseiflexaceae bacterium | reverse complement strand
GCGGCCCCAGTTGTGCCCAGCCGTGTGTCAAATTGAAGACCGCGCCATATTCGACTTTGAACGTATCCTGCCAGCCCTGCGCGGTGTAGCGCACTTCGGTGCGGATATGCTGCTCCAGATCATCATAGCCCAGCATCGCCAGGCGTTTGATAATCTTATCGCGGTAGCGCTGCTCGACGGCCGGCCAATCGACACCGTAGCGTAAATTGGGCACCGGCACAAGCACAAACAGCGCGCTGTGACCAGCTGGCGCGTTGATCGGGTCGATCGGCGTCGGATTGCACACATAAAACGATGGATCGGTCTCGTCCAGCGCTGAGTCATCGATAAATGGCGCATCCGTACGACGAATATGGTCGGACAGATACAGCGAGTGATGCGGCAGGTCGTAGACTTTATCGATACCCAGATGGATGATAAAGGTTGAGCACGAGAAGTGCATGCGGTCGAGCTTTGCATCGGTATAGCCGCCACGCGCTGCATCCGGGATGATGCGCTTCATTGCGTGCGCAAAATCGGCGTTGACCACCACCGCGTCTGCCTGAAGCTGCTCGCCGCTCGCGAGCTCGACACCGGTGGCGAACCCGCGCTCGATGCGTACCTGTTTGACCGGTGTATTCAAACGAATCGTCACGCCCAGATCCGCAGCGGCGCGCGCAAACGCCTGCGCCATCGCGCGAAAGCCGCCCTCGGGCTGCCAGATGCCCTCGGCAAACTCCAGCCAGCTCACCAGGCTAAACACGCTCGAGCAGCGTTGCGGGTGCATGCCGAGATATTTGGCCGGGTAGCTCAGACCATACACCAGCCGCTCGTCTTTGAAAAAGCGCCAGTAATGGTCGTACAGGCTCTCCCACGGCCGAAACGGCAGCGCCGCCGCGATCTCGCGCGGGTTGAGATACTCCAGCACTGGGCGTACCGGCGTGCCGAGGTATGGCCGGTAGCCGATCACTTCTTTGCGCAGATGTTCGGCATACCAGCGGTCAAACGCTTCGGGCAGGTCCGGGCGCAGCACAGCGATCTGGCGTTTGAAATCGGCCAGATCGCTCGACAGATCAAGCACAGTATCATCCCAGAAGCGGATGCGCGTGTTGGGTGTAATCTGTTTGAAGCGCAGATAGGCGCTGCGATCCAGCCCGCACTCGGCAAACAGTTCATCGTAGACGCGCGGCACCTGCATGATGCTCGGCCCGGTATCAAACGCATAGCCGTCGCGTTCGAAGCCGCGCATGCGCCCGCCGACGCGATCTTCGGCCTCGACGACCGTCACCCGATAACCCGCGTGCGCCAGCCGCATCGCGCCCGCCAGACCACCCGGCCCGGCTCCGATGATGATAATATGTCGTTCCATATATTCCTGTTGGGGCGCAGCATGCTGCGCCGATACGGGTCAACTGCCGGGCAAACCGTACTGGTACACCAGCCCGTTGCGGCCACCGACCGCGATCGATGCGCCATCGGGTGCGAAGGCCACCGCCGTCAGACCACTCGGTGCCTCGACACGCGCAAGCTCTGCACCGGTGGCGGCATCCCAGAGTTGGAGCGCACCCGCCGGTGTGGCGGTGGCGATCAGCGTCCCATCGGGCGAGAAATCAGCTCCGGCAAACCAGCCCTGATCGCTTGCGGCGGTGAGCGTCTGAAGCACGCTGCCATCGGCCGCGCCCACCACGCGCAAAACTCCGGCCTTGCTCGAGATCGCCAGCCGCGGCTGGCCGGGCTGGAATACCAGCCCGGTGATCGCCTCGCCGGTGACCGTGATGGCGTTGACGCGCTGGCCGCTACTGGTATCCCACACCTCGACGGCAGCGTCACCCGCCGCACCCGAGACCGCCAGCAAGCGCCCGTCGCTGCTGATCGCAAGCCGCGAAATCAGCGTCAGGTCGGTGTCAAACGTGGCGCGGCTCGCACCCGTCGTCGCATCCCACAACACGACATTTCCGGCGTCATCGCCCGCCGCCACAAAGCTGCCACCTGTTGCGCTCATCACGGCAAGCGGCACACCGGCGAGCCCGGCCAGTTCTTGCTGGCTATCGTTTGGCACATCGATCAGCGCGATTGTACCCTGATCGGTGAGCGTTACCAGCCGGCCTTCGGGCAAAAACGCGACCGACTGCACCGAACTCGTCGAGCCGACCAGCAATCGGTTCTGATCGGTACCGAGGACTTGCAGCCGCGAGGCACCGTTGTAGCCGGTGGTGGCCAGCACGACATTGTCCGGTGAGAATGTCAGGCCGGTGGGCATGCCAAGGCCGACACGCAACGAATTGATCGGCGCGCGCTGCGTGAGATCCCAGAGCAACATGCGCCCTTCCTGATCGCTGGTCGACGCCATGCGGGTGCCATCGGCGCTCACCGTGATGCCCAAGATACTCTGTCGGTGCTGTTCGAGTACCGCGATCTCGGTACCAGTCGCCGCATCCCAGATCCGGATGGTGCCATCGAGCGCGGCTGTCAGGAGCCTGCCATCGGTGGTGTAGATTACACCACGGATGACAACCCAGTTGTTGTGGCCGAGTAACTCACGCGACACTGCTCCTGTCGCGGCATCGATCAGATAGACGCTATTGTTTGTCGCACCAACGGCGATCGTCTCGCCATTTGGGGCAAATGCGAGGCCGGTGGTCCAGTAGCGGGTCACGCCATCATCACTGGTGGGAGTCTCGAAGGTGAAGTCTGCCACAGCCGTACCGCTGGCAACATCCCATAACCGCACCGTGCCATCGCGTGAGGCCGATGCGACGCGCGTCCCATCTGGTGAAAACACCACTCCACCCACGAATCCGGTGTGGCCACGCAGAGTCTGGCGCAGGGTGCCACTGGCGACATCCCAGACCCGGACGGTCTCGTCTGTCCCGCCGGAGACGAGCAACGATCCATCGGGTGAGAATGCCAGGCTGCGGGTCCAGCCGCCGTCGTGTCCTGTGAGCGCGCGCAACTGTGCGCCGGTGCGGCTGTCCCATAGATAGATGGTTGCTTCGTCGCTGGCACCACTGGCGAGCACAGCGCCATCACTGGCGAACGCAAGCGAGGTTATCGCTCCGGTGTGACCGGGCAGTTCTGCACGCTCACTGAGCGTCGTCGGATCGACGAGACTGATGCGATTGCCCACGCCCACGGCGAGTGTCGCGCCATCGGCGGTGAATGCCACCGGCCCAAACACCGAGGCGGTGATCGCACCGGTCTGCGTGATCGTCGCCGCGCTGGCGAGCGTGATCGCATTTGCGCTGAGCGCGGTAATCGGTGTCGGGCGCGCGCCGCCGATCGTCGTCGGTGCGGGTTGTGGCGTCGTGTCGGGGGCCGTCGTCGGCACGCGTGTCGGGACTCCAGCCGCCGTCCCTGCTGCTGGGACGACGCTGCGCAGCGGGCCAAAGGCAAACAGGGCGAGCAGCGCGCAGATCGCGAATGCGGCCAGTGCCAGCAATATCGCCGCGCCGATCAGACAGCCGGTGAGCACGGGTGATCGGCCGGTTGGAGCTGCTGGTACTGGAGCCGCAGTGGGCATTGTGGGCGGTACGACCTGTGGCGCGGTGCTCACCGTCGGCACTTCGAACGTCACCGGTTGTGACGTGGGTGCAGCGATCGGTGTGGGCGTTGCCGCGATCGTTGCGCTGCTCGTCGTCACGTCCGGGCCGAGCCCAAGCGAGCGACCGGCCATCATGCGCACCGTCTCGAGTGTCAGGCGCATCTCGCGCGCCACCTGATACCGATTAGCAGTTTTGGTCTGGAGCCCGCGTAGCAGCGCCTGCTCGGCCAGCGGCGAGATCTCCGGGCGTATCGCACGTGGTGATGTCAGCTTGCCATCGACCGTGCGTGGTGGGCTGCCGGTGAGCGCTTCGTGGAGCACCGCGCTGAGCCCATACAGATCGCTGGCCGGTGTCGGCTCGGCGTCGTCGAGTTCGGGGGCGCGGTAGAGGGTGCCGTCGCGCGTCAGCGGGCTAGCGAGCCCAAACGGCAGCAATCGCCAATCGCCCGTCGGCAGCACCAGGATGCTATCGGGCATCAGCTCGCCAAGCAGCAGCGGCGGCTTCTGCGTCTGGAGCGTCTCGATCGTATGCAGCAGCGCGATCACCTGCGTAAGCGCAGCTTCTTCAGCAATCGGGCCGCTACGTAGCTGAGATGCCAGCGTTTGCCCACCCGGATCATCGGCTACCAGCAGCACCCGATCATCCTGGATCACATAATCAACAAGTGCTACCAACCGATCGTGCGTGATCGCGCGCACCTGGCGTACCAGCGTGGTAATCGTCCGTTGTGCATCGGCACCGGTGGTCTCGATCTCGGCCAACAGTACCGCCGCATCGCGCTGCTGGTCGTGGCAGCGCAACATCCGTACACCAGGCCGCATCCCGAGTACTTCACGCAGGACAAAGCGTTCAGCAAGGAGCATCTCACCCGTCATCAGGCCCTCGTTACGTCATTCCAATCACGCGTGTGCAAGTACATCCGCAGTGCGTGGCTTCCAACTATCAGTGCGTACTGCGGTGTCGATCCGATCTACCGTGCGTACCGCGCTGCGGATCGCGCCTTCGATCGAGGCCATAAACTCCTGCTGGGTAAAATCACCCGCGAGGAAGAAGTTTGGCACGGGCGTGGCCTGATCCGGACGGTAGCGATCCATACCAGGGCGCGCCTGATAGACCGAATTTGGGATCCGCACGATATGATGCTTGATCAGCGTCGCGACACGCGCCTCGGGGTGCATCTTGTAGAAATCGGCCAGCACCGCCGCCAGCAAGGCTTCGTCGCTCAACCCGATCAGATCTTCGGCAGGGGCCACGACCAGTTCGAAGATCGATCCGCGCCCTTTGTGATAATCGGGCGAGACCTGCGCGAGGTCGGCGTAGACGCTCAAAATCGTGCCAGCGCTAAACAGTAAATTTTTTACATCCGTGACCATGCGATCAAAGTACAGTTGCACCGTGATTACCGGCTGGCCCTTGATATACTTGAGATCACCGAGCACCTGATGGGTCTGTTTGAGCGTCTGCGGCATGGCCTTGCGCAGGCTGTGTACTGGCATCGCCGACACATACAGATCGCCCTTGATGACCTCGCCACTATCGAGCGCAAAGCCCGCGACGCGGTTGCTCGCGGCATCATAGACGATCTCATTGACGCGATGATTGAGCAAAAATTGTACGCCGCGGCCTTCGAGCAATTTGATCATCGGCACCCAGATCCGCTCGTGCGGTGAGCCTTTGACCAGACCCATTTTGGCTGCACCCTGCATCTGCGCAAAATAGGTCAGCGCCAGCAGCGGTACCTTGGCCGAAACATTGTCGGCGGTCTGAAAATTGAGCGCCAGCGCCATCGTATCCATAATCTCGCGCAGCGATTGTTCGCCCATGCCGTGCCGCAGATGCCACGCCGAATATGACTGGTCATCCTGCGCATCGAGGTACGCCTGCGAGCCAAAGATAGGCCGCATCAGGCCCACGGCCATGCGCAACTTGTCTGGCCAGGTCACCAGCCGGGTCGTCGCCACGCTCATCAGTCCGTTGAGCGGCGGCGGCAGGCGCGGGTCAAACGCGAGCGCGGTGCGACCGACGCGTGGCGACTCAAAGATCATCTCGGCCGGCTTCCAATCGAAGCAATCGTTCAGGCCGCACTCGTCGAGGAAGCTGAGCAGGCGCGTGTATGCACCAAAAAAGACGTGCAGGCCGCTCTCGACCCAGTCGCCATCTGCATCTTGCCAGGCCGAAACTTTGCCGCCCGGCACATCGCGCTTCTCGAGCAGTACCACTTCGTGGCCACGATCGGTGAGCCACTTGGCTGTCGCGAAACCAGCCGGACCAGCCCCGGCGATCACGATCCGCATTTC
>JAYUYF010000013.1:0-13237 GCA_043752605.1 Roseiflexaceae bacterium | reverse complement strand
CGATCCGCCGCGCGTGGTGACGATCCGCCGCGCGTGGTGACGATCCGCCGCGCGTGGTGACGATCCGCCGCGCGTGGTGACGATGACGATCATCCGATCATGGTCGGTGGCACCACCACGTGTGCCCGGCCGTCGCTGGCGCTGGCATAGGCTGCGTCGATGATGCCAAGCACGTGCGCGGCGTGTGCGATGCTCAGTTCGGGGGCTGCGCCGCTGGCGATACACTCCAGCAGGTGCGCAACACCGAGGATATGGTCTGGCCCGCCGTTTGGGCGCCCGGCTGCCACCGCGATCTCTTGCCACGCACCACCACGCCGCGCGAGCCGCAACGGTGCCTGTACATCGAGCAGGTCGATCGCCAGCGTCGCGTCGGTTCCCATCAGCTCCAATTGCGGCGCGGCGCTGGTGTGCGTGCTGTTGTTGGCCTCGACCGTAGCCAGGCAGCCGCTCACCAGTTCGAGCCCGATTTGCCAGGTGTCTGGCGCTTCGATCGGCACAGTTTGCCCGGCGAACGGGCCATCAGCGACTGTAAAGCTGGTGCGCGAGCGCGTGGCAAACGCCGATACGCGCCGGGCCGGGCCGAGCAGCCCGGTGATCGCGTGCAGCGGGTAGACACCCATGTCGCGCAGGACACCGCCGCTGGTGGCGAAGAACGGGCGTGGGTCGCTCGGGTAGCCGCCCCACGGTGGTATGCCGCCAAACCCCAGGCCGCGCGCGCTGTATACCAGCCCCAGTGTGCCATCTGCCAGTAGCACGCGTGCGGCGAGCAGCTGCGGGAAACGCAACAACGACGGCGCGGCCACCACCACCGCGCCGCGCGCAGCAGCCAGCGCCGCGAGATCGTGCGCCACAGCGGCGCTGCTGGCGAATGGCTTCTCACTGTACAGGTGCAACCCGGCCTCGATCACGGCATAATTGAGTGCATCGTGCTGCCCGATTGGCGTCAGGTTGAGCACCACCTGCGCACCGCCCTCGGCCAGCATGCGCGCGGCATCGGCGAACACCTGTGGTGCACCGTATTGCCGCGCTACCGCAGCGGCGCGCGCGTGGGTGCGCCCGCAGACCGCCACCAGCTCGGCGCGGTCAGCGATGCGGTGCCACTCGGGCAGGTAATCGCGCTGGGCTACATCGCCGCAGCCCAGCAATGCCACGCGTAAACGGCTCATGTGAGTAGCCCGGCACCCTGATTGACGCGGTCGTGGATCAGATGGCCATCGAGCGCCTGCTCTTCAGCGGGCAGGACAAACGCTGGCGGCGCAAAGCTGCTCTGGATTGGCTGCATCATCCCAGTGCGGCCCGCCTCCTGTGCTGCGAGCATGATCTCGAGCACGTGGTAGCCGTGTTCGGGGGTGATCAGTTGCTCAGTACCGTTCTGGATACACTCGACAAAGTGGCGCAGGCCATCGGTCCACGGCCAATCGCTATCGGTCTCGTCGAAGATCTGCCAGGCACCGACATTATTCTGCCAGAGCTCGTAGCCATTTGGATCCCAGTCTTCGCCCAGCATCTGCACGGTGCCCTGGCTGCCGTAGATTTCGATGCCAGGTGTGCGATATTTTTGCATGGTGAAGCCAGTCGTCACGACGCTGCACACCGCGTTGCCGTGGTCGATCAAGACGTGCGCGCTATCTTCGCTCTGCACCTGAAACGGCTTTTCGTTGACGCTTCGCTCCGGGCGGGCGATGCCGGTCATGGCTGTCACGCGCCGGGCCGGGCCGAGCAGCGCGGTGAGGCTGGTGACGTTGTAGACACCCAGGTCGAACAGCGGGCCGCCGCCTTTGCTGTAGAACCACTCACCCCACGAAGGTCCGTCCCAGCCATAGATCGCGCGCGCCTGGAGCGGCTGGCCAATATCGCCGCGCCGGATGCGCCGCCAGATCGCCTGGAATGTCGGGCTCAGCACCACGTGGGGTGCCGGATGCAGCTTTGCTGGCCCTTTCGCCAGTTCCACCAGTTCGGCAGCCTCCGCCAGCGTGGTAGCCATCGGCTTTTCAACGAGCACGTGTTTGCCGTTGAGCAGCGCGTGTTTGCTGATCGGGCCATGTTCGTTCATCGAGGTGAGCACCAGCACCAGATCCACATCTTCCGCTTCGGTGACCGTGCGAAAGTCGTTGCTAAACGGGATATCGCCAAAGCGCTCGCGCACGGCGATCTCGGCGTCGGGCGTCACATCGCAGGCGCGCGTGACTTTGATATCCATACCGTTTGCGATCATGCGGCGGATCTGGCGAGTGTAGGGCCAGCGCATCACCGAGCCGCAGCCGACGATACCGATTCGGGTGGTCATGGGAGGGTCTCCTTATAATACTTCTCGATACTGTCTGACCGGATGACAAGGTGACAAGGTGATAGTGTCACCCGGTCACGTGTCACGCGGTCATTTCAAGCCGCTCATCGTCACGCCTTCGATAAAGTAGCGTTGCGCCGCAAAGAACAGCGCCAGGATCGGCGTCGTGATGATCAGTGCGGCTGCCATCAGCAGATGCCACTGGACGCTAAAGCGCGTCAGGAAGGCATACAATCCGACAACAAGCGGATAATTATCCGATTCGGTGACATAAATCAGTGGCCCGATGAAATCGTTCCAGGCGTACAAGAAGTGCAGCAACGCGACGACCAGCAGCGCAGGCCGAATCAGCGGCAGCATAATCCGCCAGAAGATGCCAAAGTCGTTGGCACCATCGACGCGTGCGGCATCGGTCAGGTCGATTGGGATCGTCATCATGAATTGTCGGATCAGGAAGATATTAAACGCGCTACCAAACCAGAGCGGCATGATCAGGGGCGCGTAGCCGCCGATCATGCCGAATGAGCGAAACAGCAGATAGGTGGGAATGAGCGTCACGACGCTGGGGAGCATCATCGTGGCGAGTGTGATGCCAAACATGAGTTCTTTGCCACGAAACTGCATCCGGGCAAATGGATACGCTACCAGCGCCGACGAGAGCGTGATGCCAATCGTCGAGAGCACACAGTAGAACACTGTGTTGCCGAGCAGGCGAGTAAACGGGAACGCCGGGCTGGTCATCACAGTGACAAAGTTTTGCCACTGTGGTGGGTTTGGCAGCCAGGTCGGTGGGTCGCTAAAGACCTGGTTCAGTGGTTTGAGCGCTGTGACCAGCAGCCAGTAGAATGGGATGAGGAACAACAGTCCAACGCCCGCCAGCAGCGCGTGCGCCACAATCTCGCTGATGAGTTTGCGCCGTTGGCGCGCACGCCGCAGCGGTGTGGTCGTCGTATCCGGGCGCGCGATCGGTCGCTCGGCGATTGTTTTCTCGCTCATGCGCGCTTCTCCCCTTCGTAGAAGACCCAGTAGCGTGATGTACGCACCAGCAGCAGTGTCAGCGCAACGAGCACCACAAACAGCACGAGCGCCATCGCGGACGCGTAACCCATGTTGAACTGGTTGAACGCATTGCGGTAAATCAATTGCATATACATCAGCAGCGAATTGAGCGGCCCCAGCCCCCGCACGACGGTCGCGATAAAGACCGGCCCAAATACCTGGAACGAATTGATGATGCCGATGATCAGGTTGAAGTACAGTACTGGCGTCAGCAACGGCAAAATCACATACCGAAAGCGTTGCCACGGTCCGGCACCATCGATTAATGCAGCTTCGAGCAGCGATGCCGGCACGTCCTTCAACCCCGCGAGAAAGATCAACATCGACCCACCCGTCCCCGCCCAGATCGACAAAAGGATCAGACCGGGCTTTGACCAGGCGGCGCTCCGCAGCCAGCCAGGTTCAGGTAAGCCGAGCGAACCGAGGACGGTATTGACCAGACCATTGCGCGGGTCGAGCAATACGACGAACAGCAGCGTCCCTGCAACTGCCGGAACCAGCGCGGGCAGGTAATAGATTGTGCGGTACACGCCGATCCCCACCGCGCGCTGATTGAGCAGCAACGCCAGCCCGAGCGCAACGGCGAGGCTCAACGGCACCGAGAAGATCGTGAAGTAGATCGTGTTCCAGACCGCCGTCCAGTAGAGTTGATCGCGGGTAAACATCGTCACAAAATTGTCGAGACCGATCCAGACGGGTGGATTGAGAATCGTATACCGGGTCAACGAGTAATAGAACGACGACAGCATCGGGTACGCAGTAAACACCAGCAGCGAGAAGATCCAGGGTGCCAGAAACAGGTACGCCCGGAGATCCTGCCCGAGTTGTTTGCGGCGAATTGTCTGTGCTGCTGGTGCTGGAGATATCGATTGCATGGCGATCCTCATCGATGGCTGCTGGCTGGTACGAAACCAGCCAGCTGTGTCGTACGCGTGTCAGGCGGCAGTCTTGAGCACTTCATCGAGCCGCGCCTGGCAGGCGGCCTGCACCTCGGCGAGTGCCGCCTTTGGTGACTTGACTTTGTTCATCACTTCGCCAACCGCAGTGTTGAGCGTTTCCTGGGCGAAGCTCTCGACTGGCGAATTCCACATGGGGATCGAGTCGTTCAGGTATTCGGCGAAGAATGTGTTGTAATCTTTCGCCTTTGGCTCGCCGACGTCCTCGACCAGCTTGGTGGGCAAGACATCGGGTGGGAAGCCGCGCCAGGCCGGGGTATCCATAATGAACTTGTACCACGTCTGCCAGCCGGTTGTCGCCAGGAACTCGATAAACAGGAACGCTTCGTCAGGATGTTTTGCACCCTTTGGGATGCCAAACCAGTTCGGGTAGAACGCGGTGACCGATTTGCTGCCGCCCGGGCCGACCGGCATTTTGGCGACTTCGAACTCGAACGGGATCTGCGCATCGGTCGTCACCCAGCTACCGGTGTGTACCATCGCCTGCTTGCCAAGCGCGAACTGCGAGTCGGGGTACGCATCATCCCAGTTGCCGGCTGTGCTGAGTGCTTCGAGATTACCACCGTACAATTCATCGAGCCAGCGCACCCAGTAGTCGAGCCACTGGACATTGTTCTCGCTGTCGACGGTGTACTTGTTGGCCGCGACATCGAACAACTGACCGCCGTTGAGCGCCATCCAGACCGGGTACATCCAGTTGTTGCCGATAAATGGTACCAGCCCGGCCTGCGTGATCGTACTACCGTCGCTGATGGTCAGTTCTTTCGAAATCCGTTTGGCATCATCCCAGGTAGCGGGGAGGCTGGCGCGGTCGCTCGCGAGCCCTTTATCCTTGAACAGTTGGACATTGGTATAGACCGCGCTAGCACCTGCCGATGTCGGCAGCGCGTAGGTCTTGCCCTGCCACTGGCACGAGGCGAGCGGCCCGGGGAAGAACGCATCTGGCTTCGCTGTCTTCGCCGTGCTCATGTAGTCCGAGATATCGACCAGCGATCCACGCGCGGCGTATTCGGTGGGGGTCGATGTCATGTAGAAGATATCGGGCGGATTACCACCGGCAATGCGCGTCAGGATGCCCTCGGCGTAGCCATCGGTCGGTCCGGGGTTCTCGTACTGTATTTTGATATTGGGGTTGGCGGTCTCGAATTCGGCAACGATCAGCGGCAAGACCTCCTGCGTGACGGCGCTGCTCCAGCCATTGGCCCATTCGATCGTGACCTGGCCGCCACTGGCGGCGATCGTCGGCGGTGCCGCGGCTGCTGGTGCTGCGGTCGCGCCGGGCGCTGTTGTACCGTCGGCCGTCGGCGCGGTCGTGGCACCACCACACGCGGCGAGCAGCGCGGCTCCACCGCTGAATGCACTGAAACGTAAGAACGACCGACGGCTGAGGGGTGTACGCGCCTCTTTTGGTTGTGACATGGTCTGCTCCTTTGCACGAACATCTACGACGCTAGAGGTCTAGCCCATTTCGGATGCACAGACACACGTGCCGTGCCAGTTATCCCACTACGCAGCAAGCGCGCTCGCTACCTTGCTACCATATCAAAACGCGCTCAGCGCCGCACCGATAACACCTGCATCTGCACCAAGCGCCGCCTGGACGATTGGCAGATCGCGGCTGCCTGTGGCCCAGATATGCGCGCGCGTTGCGGCCAGCAGCACCTCCCAGTAGCGGCCGGGCGCGCTACCGAGGCCACCACCGACCACAATCGCGTGCGGGTCAAGCACATTGACCAGCCAGCCGAGCGCACTGCCGAGCGCGGTGGCCGCGCTCGCGACGATCTGGGTCGCCTGCTTGTCGCCGGCCTCGGCGGCGGCCAGCACCACCTCCGCACGCGCGACCGGCTGGCCACTCGCCAGCGCATAGCGCGCCGCGAGCCCCGCACCAGATGCAAACCCTTCCAGGTCGAAGCGCGTCGGCGCGCTCATCTCCGCGTGGTAAAACGTCTGCACGCCGGTGGCGAGCACCAGCGCGTTGCCCTGCGCCCCGCGCCACGGCTCGCCGTCTTGTACCAGGCAGTTGCTGATGCCGGTGCCGATCGTCACAAACACAAAGCTCTTGTAACCGTGCCCGGCACCCAGTGCGGCCTCGGCGCGCGCGTGCGCCCGCACGTCCGATTCGACCACCACCGGCGCGCTGTGCCCAAACGCCTGCGCCAGCCGTAGCCCATTCCAGGCGATCGTATGCCCGCTGGTGATCGTGCCATCCGGCCCGACCAACTCGGCAACGCCGATGCCGATCGGTGTGCGCCCACCGTCGGGCGACTCGGCGACCAGCTGCTGTGCCAGCGCCACGACATCGGCGAGCACCGCCGCGCCCGGGCGCTCGGCGCGCGTCGCGAACGCGTGGCGCTGGCGCACCACGCCGCGCTGACATTCGATGAGCGCGGCGACGACTTTGGTACCACCGACATCGATGCCGATCGCGTATGCTGCTGGCTGCGCGCTCGACATCTCAGCTCGCCAGATAGCCAGGTGCGACGCCAAAGATCAGGCGCGCCGGCCGGTCGCCCGTATTAAAATACTGGTGTGGGCAACCGAGCGGCAGATAGAACCCGTCGCCCGGTTTGAGTTCGTGCCAGCCCCCCTGTTCGGGCAGGCGCACGTTGATCGTCCCCTCCACAAGATACAGGCATTCATCGCCCGCGTGGGTCTCGATCGCGCTGCGCTGACCGGGCAGGAGATCGATCCGGCCGACGGTCAGGTGTTCGGTTGCGCACAGCAGGCCGACGGGCAACAGTTCGGCTTCGCCCTCGAGCCGCCACAGCAGATCGGCATCGCGGATGACGCGCATCGTCTGGCGCGCGCTGATTTCGTGCTGCTGCATCGGCCACTGACCGAGGAGATCATCGGCGGCGTAGCGCGGGCGCGCCAGATACGGCCGGGTGCGCGAGTAGGCCCCCGAGGTACCCTGCGAAGGTGGCGGCGCAAAATACTCGATCACGCGCAGCGTCTCATCGCTGGCATTGACCGCATTGTGCCAGGTATCGCGGCGGAAAAACGCGGCCTCGCCTGGCAGCACGCGCTGCACCTCGCCCGTCTCCGGGTTGCACATCACCAGCACACCCGTCAGCACATAGTAAACTTCATCGGCGGCGAAGACCGTGCGGTGCGCCTCCGAGTGCAGAAAGCGACCACGCGGTGGGATGGCAAACATAATCTGGTGGATCTTATCGCTTGATACATAGATCCAGTCGGCCACCTCGCCCGCCACCGGATCACCCCACAGATAGCGCGTCGCGCGGTCGTACGGGATATGTGCCGGGCCATCAAACGTCGGACGGGGCGATGGTTTATAGGTCATTGCTGCCTCATACGTGCTATCAATGATCGATCGCATAGCGCAACCCGAATGCCACTTGCGGGCGGCTGGGCTGGGGTGCCGCACGTTCCGCTTCAAAGGCGAAGGTAAACCGATCGCCACGATAGACCGTCTTTACAAATTCGACCGGCTGACCATCCTCGGCGAACGTCACACTTTCGAGCAAAAACATCGGCGCGCCGCTCTCGACGGTGAGATAACTGGCCTCGATCTCATTTGCTACCACCGCTTCGAGCGTCTGGCGCGAGCGGCTGACGCGCAGGTTGTAGCGCCGTTCGAGCAAGCTATACAGCGATTGCTGGGTCATATCTTCGTGTTCGAGCCCGGGGCAGAGTGCGGTCGGCACCAGCGTCGTCTCGAGCAGCAGCGGCTCACCGTTGAGCAAGCGCAGGCGTACCAGCCGTGTCACCGCATCGCCACGCGCCAGAGCAAGATGCTCGGCCGCCGAGCCGCTGGCCTCGGTGACGTGCTGCGCGATTACCTGCGAAGTGGCGGTGCCGCGCTGGATCATCTCCTCGGTAAAGCCCAGCAGCGTGACCATATCGCGCGTCAGCTTCGGCTCGGCCACAAATGTGCCCAGCCCGTGGCGCACCACCAGCACGCTCTCGCTGACCAGATAGCCGATCGCCTGCCGAGCGGTCATCCGGCTGATCGCGTGCTGCTCGGACAGCACACGCTCGGGGGGGATCTGGTCGCCAGGTTTGAGATCACCCGCGTGTACCTGCTCCCGGATCAGTTCGGCCAGCTGATAGTACAGCGGGATCGGGCTGACTTTATTGAGTGGCATGCGTGTCTCGCTCCATTGACCTGCTCTGGACAAGTGGTCTATACCTCTGTCTGGGTTAGCCGAGTATAGTGGGGTGTGGCGGATTTGTCAAGAGACGAGATTTGCGATGAGCAGGCCCATCAAAACTAAGAACAGAGAACCAGGAACCGCTGCACGAACAAATTATGCGCGTTATGGAGCCGAGATAGGAATGCGCTGTAGTATGCCGAGACAGAACGAATGGGGCAAAGTCATGCAGACAAATCTTTCGACTGTGGGGAAGCGACAAAACGATACGCAACAATTTTTCAGGCCACTACCGATTGCGCAACAATCCCGCATCGCGCAATGCGGCGTACAGCACCTGCTGGCGCGTGATCGCGGCGCGGTAGAGCGCAGTGTTTGCGGTGTTTGGCGTGTAGCTGCGGCCGGTACTAAACGTCGCGCTGGTGACGTCAGCGATTGCGCCGAGCGACTCGAGCGCGAGCAGCGCCGCACCGCGCGCCGTGGTCTCGCCGTCGGCCGAGGCCACCACCGTGCGGCCGAGCACATCGGCGAGGATCTGCATCCAGGTGGGCGAGCCGAGCAATGCGCCACCGCTGGCCACCACGGGTGTATCGGCGGACGGCATGTTGTCGGCGATCAGCGCCAGGCGGTAGGCCACCGATTCGACCCCGGCGCGCAGAATATCGAGCTGCGTGGTGGCGAGTGTCAAGCCCACGATTGAGCCGGTGGCATCACCCGACCAGCCGGGGCTGCGTTCGCCGGCCAGCAGCGGTAGCATCGTGAGCCCGTGCCCGTCTGGTGTGATCGCCGCGATACCGCGCTCGGCGGCCTCGGGGCCACCCGTCAGAAACAACAGCCGCCGCAACCACGCCGAAACGTTGCCGCCCTCGCTGGTGGCCCCGCCGAGCAGTGCGCGCCGCGCATCGACGCGGTAGCACCACAACCCGGCAGGCACACGCGGCACTGCGGGCAGTATGCTGCGGATCGCGGCAGTCGTGCCGATCGTCAGCGCCAGCCGCCCCGCCCCCACGCAGCCGCTGCCGATATTTGCCGCTGCGCCATCACCGATCGCCGGGTACCAGCGCGCCGTGCGCAGCGTGGGCCAGCGTGCGGCATAGGCTGGCGTGAGCCCGATGTGCGCAGCGGCCGCATCCGCCAGTGGTGCGAGCCGGTCATTCGCCAGCCGCAGTGCATCGAGCAGCGGCGTATCCCAGCGCAGTGTGTGCCGGTCGAGCAGGCCGCTCCATGAGGCAACCGAGGTACTTACACGGCTGATGCCGAGCCAGTGCCATTCAAGGTATTCGCCTGCGGTGATCCAGCGCGCCGCATCACGCCAGATCTCGGGCTGTGAACGGCGAAACCAGGCCAGCCGCGCGGGCCAGTAGCCGGTGCGTAGCAGGCACCCGGTGCGCTCGTGTACACTCGGCTCGTGCAGCCGTTCGCGCAGCGCCAGCGAATCGGATGCGTTGCGCGTGTCGGCATACAGCACCACCGGTGTGAGCGCACGCCCGGCCGCCGAGACCGCAAGTGTGCTGGTGACAAACGTATCAACCGCCACCGCTGCGATCGGCGCATCTCCTGCAGCAAGCAGCACCGCATCGATACAGCGCTCGGCGCGTTGCAACAGCGCCTCGGCCTCATCCTGCGCAATGCCATCGCCGAGTGTGCTGACGGGCGCGCGCTCGCGCTGCTCGCAGCCCTCGATCGCGCGGCCACGCGCATCAAACACGATCGCACGCGTCGATGACGTGCCGACATCGAGGGCAAGGACGAGCGGTTGCTCAGCTAGGTTGAGGGCGACTGATGGTGTCATCACAATTGCTCAAATATATGTTACGTCGAACTCGAAGCCAACCTGCGTGACGGGTATCTGGCGATCAAAGAAGAGCGCGCCAGTATAAACTACGACTGGTCAGCGATCGACACCGAAAAGTGGCCGAAGTGACACTACTTCTCCGTGGCCAGATCTACTGGATCGCGCTCGACGCGCCTATCAGTGGCGAAGCTGCGCAGTTGCGCCCGGCGCTGGTGCTCTCGAACGATATTGGCAACCGTCTCGCTGAGCATGTGATTGTCGCACCGATTTCATCGAGCCGCAAACGGGTCTATCCGTTCGAGGTACAAATCGCAGCAGGTGAGGGTGGGCTCGATCGGCTCAGCAAAGTGCTGCTCGACCAGATCCGCACCGTCGATAACGTACGCATCGGGGCACTGATCGGCGGGCTTGGTGTCGAGCGGATGCGCGAGGTCGATGCGGCGATCCGGATCAGTCTGCACCTCTGATACGTTCTGTGGCAAGCGCCCGAGATTGCAGCGTGGTATCATGCACGTGGCGGCGTGCGCTGGCCGCTATCCTCCGTTCTTCCATAGCAAACCGCAGCCCATGCAGTACCCGATCGCGCCAGATCTGGCCGTATACCGTGGGGTCGCGATCGATGCTGGCACCCGCCGACAGCTGCGGAGCTGGCGTCTCTACGAACCCGGGCGTCCGCCGCCGCGTATTGTATTCGAGGTGGCCTCCGAGGCAACGTGGCGGCGCGATTTCGCAGAAAAACCAGACCGCTATGCTGAGATTGGCGTTGAGGAATATGTGTTATACGACCCCAATGAGCCAGCGCTCTTGCCCGATGCGCGCCTGCGACTGTGGTGCCGCACTGGCAGCAGCATGCAGCCAGTTGCTCCCGATGCGCAGGGCCGCGTGAGGAGCGCGGTGTTGGAACGCTATCTGGTAAGCGATGAGGCGTGGTTGCGGCTGACCGATCGCAATGGCATACGCTGCCCCACCGTGGAGGAGGCCGAGCGCGCGGGCAGGGCGGCCGAGCGCTCGGCCAAAGAAGCTGCCTGGGCCAAACTACGCGAACTGGGGATTGACCCGAAGACGCTGGATTCGTAGGGTCGAAGTATCACTTCGACTCAATCGCACCGCGCAGTTCTCCAATAGGTTGAACCAGTTGGCCTTCACCCCGGCCGCCGAACCAGAACGAGAGAAGGGCCGGGGGTGAGGGCCAACCAATCCGGGCTTTGCACTAAAACCGCGTCGTCAATTCCTGCGTCGTGCCGGTTGCTGCTGCACGGTACGCAGCTTCGATAATCTCGATGACGTGGCGCGCGTGTTCGGCGCTGGCGACGCTCGGCGTGCCGTCGCGGATCCAATCCACCAGTTGCATCAGATCTTCAAAGACGTGTTGCTCGCCAATTTCCCGATGCGCGCCCAGCACATGCGGCAGGATTACCTGATCGCCCTGCGGGTGGCTGCGCGCCAGTTGGCTCCCTGTATACTCGAAGAGTTTGCCATTGAGTTTGCGCCCGACGATCGCGCCCTCGTCGCCAAAGTAGCTGCCGGTGAAGCCCTCGGTGACCGCGCCCGCCGCCGTGCCATACGCCAGCGCAAAGACGTTCTGGCCGAAATCGAGCAAAATCAGCGAGTTGTCGTGGGCATCGGTGGGTACCATCACGCCACGAAACGCGCGCTCGCTGATACGCGTGCCCGACATCGCCGTGGCCCGTAGCGCGGGGCCAAGGATGCCGGTGAGGCCGTGCAGCGCGTAGACGGTCATGTCGTACAGTGGGCCGCCGCCCGGCGTACGGAAATACCACGACGGGTCGACGTTCGAGAGCGCATCGTCGCCGCTGCGGAAGACCTCTTCCTCGTGGTAGCGCCCAAACGCCGCGCCGCACGCCGCCCAGACCAGCCGCCCAATTGCGCCCTCGGCGAGCATTTGCTTGATCCGCTGGTTGTGCGGGCGCAACATCTCGCCGGGTGAGGCGACGATCCGCAGCCCGCGCGCGGCGGCGATCTCGATCAGGTCGGTGGCTTCGGCGGCGGTCGTTGTCATAGTCTTGTTGAAGTGGACGTGTTTGCCCGCCAGCAGCGCCTGACGGCCCTGCGCATAGTGCAGACCAATTGGCGACGCGATCGTGACGGCGTCGACTTCACCATGCTTCAGCAACTCATCGAATGTCAGAAATGCGTGCGGCAAGCCATACTTCGCCGCAGCGGCGGCGGCGCGCTCCGGTGCCGGATCGCAGATCGCCGTCAGCCGCACGCGATCCTGTATATCTTCCTGGCTCAGGTGCGGCAGAATCCCGCGCTGCGCGATCGCGCCTGCGCCCACTACGCCCATACGTACTACACTGTCTGTCATGTGTTGCTCACCTTTTGCAAAACATCCGCTTCAAAAGAGCGACAATTGCTCGCTCGCCGCGCGTGGTGGCAGCGGCTGCCAGCTGTGGACTGTGCAGGCCGCAGCCGCCGGCCCAGCCCATCGATGGCGCGCCATGATGATGCGGTCTTCGGCATCAAATGCCACGCCTTCGGCTTCGAGAAGCGCGCGTTGCTGCAATCCACGCGTGCTGATTGCGCCGCTCTGGCTCACCACGCGTTGCCACGGCACGCGATTCTGGAGCGCGGCGGGTAACGCGCCCAGCGCCACGCCAACGGCGCGCCCATCGAGGCCATCGCCGATGATCTGTGCTACATCACCATAGCTGCTGACCATCCCGTGTGGGATCTGGCAGACGAGGGTATAGATCTGTTCGACAAGTTCCGGGCGTGGCATTTCGTACACGGCGAACCTCGTTGGTGGCGGATATGGCGCTGATCATACCACAGGCAGATCATGTGTGGCTACGCGCCGCAGTGTCCGGGGCAGGCGGCGCATCCTGATCCCCGCTTCCCGGCGTGAGAGCGGGGCTGGGGTGAGGGGCCAAGATCCGCTATAATGCGCTCCGTCACCATCCAACGAACGGATTGCGCGTTTGTCGATCTCTCAATCAGAAGTGCGCCCTGTCTCACCGCGCGTTCTCGCACTACCCAGTTGGCTCGCCGTGCTGCTCGGTGC
>JAYUYF010000012.1:0-5829 GCA_043752605.1 Roseiflexaceae bacterium | reverse complement strand
CCGCTACTGGGAGCAGCTGCCCGAAGCGGTGCGTGTGGCACTCCAGGCGGCCGTCGATGTGGCCCCCGAGGTACTGCGTGCGTCTGGGTATGATGGCACGGCCGCGCAGGCGCTCGATGCAGCACTGGCGGCGGTGCTCGACGGCAGCCAGCTGCCTGCCGAAGCGGCGCGCACGGCGCAGGCCGAGTATGTCGCCGCCATTGCCGCGCTGGCGCAGACGCCGACGCCCGATCCCCTTGCCAATCGCTTCGTCATCCCCACGCCGGAGATCGACATTGCCGCCAGCACCACCAGTGAGATCCGTATCAGCGCGGTCGGCCTCGATACGGCGACGCTCCCGGCGCTCGTCACCCAGTTTCGTGCCACGCGTCCCGATATCCGGGTGACGATCCTCAATGAAGCGGCAGCGGCCAGCAACGATGTGGATGTCTTTGTCTCGTACGGCGCACTCTCGACGGAGCAACAGGCGCAACTGCTGGATCTGACGCCGCTGCTCGACCAGGAGCCCCAGCCGCTGCGCGACGACTACCCGGCCAGTGCATGGGACGCCGCGCGCGCGGGCGAGCGGATCGTGGGGCTACCCTACACCGTCTCGTTCCCCATGCTAGCCTTCAACCCGACACTGTTTGCCAATGCCAACCTCGCTGAACCGACCGCCGCGTGGACCGGTGAGGATATCGCAATGGCCGCGCAGACGATCACCCGGCGCGATGGTGCCAACCCACCCCGCGTAATCATCACCAACAAGACCTTCGAGGCGCAGGCGTTCCTCGCGAGCTTTGGTGTCGCGCCGTTCATGTGGGACGGCGCGACCGTGGTGCCCGATCTGCGCGAACCGTTCGTCCGCGATGCGCTCGCCCAGTACGCCGCGATCCTGGGCGCGGCCACACCCGCCGACACGACCGTCGGCTACCTGCGCGACGGCACCACGATTGGCGACGCTATGCTCGCCGACCGTGAACGGATCGCGGCGGGCGAGGTGGCGATGTGGTGGGCAAATGCACCCGAAGGCGTGCTGTTCGACACGCCGCCCGGCATCGAGCCAAAGTATGTGCCGATCGCCAATGTGCTGCGCGCCGATACCAATCTGCGCTACAGCCAGTTGCACATCACCCGGCAGGCGCAAGACGTTGACGCCGCCTGGCAGTTCATCACGTTCCTCAGCGCCCAGCCCACCACGGCGGCCGGGCGGCTCCCGGCGCGCGCGACCGCTGCCAACGCCCGCGAGCTTGCGGGGGTCATCCCCGCCGACGTGCTCGCCGCCTACCGGCAGGTGCTCCGGGATCGCGACCCCGCCGCGCGCCAGGGCCGCACCCCACTCACCGATGCCGAATGGTACTGGATCTTCCGCGCCATCGATAGCACGGTCGGCAAACCGCCACGCGAGTTGGACACGGCACTGGAGATGGCACAACAAACCATGCAACAGTACCGCAGCTGTGTGCGCGGTGGCCGGAGCCCGGCGCAGTGTGCGCGCGATGTGGATCCGGAGTATATGGGGACGATGCAGCCGTAGTCGCTCCGGCCTCACCCTCAGCCCCCGGATCCAGCGGCTCGCAGTGTGAGCAACAAACTCTTGGCCTGCGGCTCAGGGTGACACATTGCCGCCAGACGGGGCGCAGATCGCCGCAGATTCATCGATTGGCACCCCTCTCCCCGGCGTGGTAGAGGGGCAGGGGGTGAGGTTGAAGAGTGACCAGCCTATCCACGCAATCCGTGTCGAAAACTTTCGGTTCTACTATTTGACGCCCCGCGCCATTCGCCGTACAATGTGCGGATTAGGGATGCCCCGGCGGCGTCTCATCGTGTCTGCGTGATGAGCACATGTTCGAAAGCCTCTCCGACCGCCTGCAGGCGGCGTTTCAAAAATTAGGCGGCAAAGGCAAGCTGACCGAAGAAGACGTGCGTGAGGCCATGAAGCAGGTGCGAATTGCGCTGCTCGAGGCCGATGTCAACTTCAAGATCGTCAAGGAGTTTGTCGCGAAGGTGACCGAACGGGCGATCGGCGAAGAGGTCATGCGGAGCCTGACGCCCTCGCAGCAGGTCGTCAAGATCGTACACGCCGAGCTGATCGAGCTGCTGGGCACAGCCAATGTGCCGCTCGAAGAAGCACAGGTCGGGCCGACGGTGATCATGCTGGTTGGCTTGCAGGGTGCAGGTAAGACCACGCACGCCGCGAAGCTGGCGTTGTTCTTGCGCAAAAAGAACAAGCGCCCGCTGCTGGTGGCGGCCGACATCTACCGCCCGGCAGCGATCACGCAGCTCGAGTCGCTTGGCAAGCAACTGAGCATCACGGTACACAGCGAGGGCACGCAGATGCGGCCGGCCGAGATCGCCCGCCGTGGGCTGCAGCGCGCACGTGACGATGGCTTCAATTATGTGATCGTCGACACCGCCGGCCGTTTGCAGGTCGACGACGCGCTGATGACCGAGCTCGAAGAGATCACCGCAGCGGTGGAGCCGATCGAGCGGTTGCTGGTTGTGGATGCGATGATCGGCCAGGAGGCGGTGCGCGTCGCCGAGGAATTCAACCGGCGCGTGGCGCTCACGGGTGTGCTGTTCACCAAGATCGATGGTGACGCGCGCGGTGGTGCGGCGCTTTCGGTGCGTGCGGTCACGGGCGTCCCGATCAAATTTCTGGGTACGGGCGAGAAGGTCGATGCCAATACGCTCGAACCATTCCATCCCGATCGGCTCGCGTCGCGCATCCTGGGGATGGGCGATGTGCTCTCGCTGATCGAGCGCGCTGAAGAGACCTACGATGCCGAGCAGGCCAAGCGCATGCAAAACCGGCTCATCAAAGGTTCGTTTGATTTCGAGGATTTCCTGCAGGCGATGCAACAGATGCGCAAGCTCGGGCCGCTGCAGCAGATTCTGGGGATGATCCCGGGGATGGACAAGATCGCGCGTAATGAGGATATCATTGATGAGCGCGGTTTGAAGCAGATCGAGGCGATCATCTTCTCGATGACGCCAAAAGAGCGCCGCAACCCGGATCTGATCAAGGGCAGCCGCAAAGAGCGCATCGCGCGCGGCAGCGGTACACAGATCCAGGATGTCACCGGGCTGGTCAACCAGTTCCGGCAGATGCAAAAGATGATGAAGAAGATGGGTCGCGGCGGCAAGGGCGGGCAAATGGATCCGCGCGAGCTGATGCGGCGCATGCGTTAATCGTGTTGAAACAGAAGGAACAGTAGCAATTATGGTGACCATCCGACTCCGGCGCACCGGCAAGACCAAGCAGCCAAACTATCGTCTCGTGATCGCCGATTCGCGCGCGCCGCGCGATGGTAAGTTTATCGAGATCATCGGCCACTATAATCCGATTCGTCAGCCAAAAGAGCTGGTTGTGAAGAACGACCGCGCGCGTTACTGGCTCGGCGTCGGCGCACAGCCGTCGGATACCGTCGTGCGGCTGCTCAAGCAAGTCGCCGTGCTCGACAACGAGGGCAAAGTCACCCCCGCCCCGGTTGAGGCCGTCGCCGAACCCGCCGTGTCCTAGGAGTTGCGATGAAAGCCCTGCTCGAATATCTGACAACCAATCTGGTCGATGATCCGGCGGCGATCGAGATCCGCGAGCGGCCCGGTCGCAATACAATTGCGTTCGAGGTTCGCGTCTCATCGGGTGAGATCGGCAAGATCATTGGGCGCCACGGGCGGGTGGCCAAAGCGATCCGCGATCTGATGGGTGTGGCCGCTGCTCGGCAGGGCAAACGCGTCCACATTGACATCGAATGACAGATATACCACCACAGACGCCACCGCCAGCCCCGGATGAGCTTGTGCTGATCGGGTCGCTGGCGGGCGCGATTGGTCTTGCGGGCCAGATGAAGATGAAGGCGATCTCCACCCGCCTTGATCATATCCGTCGTACCACCCGCACGGTCTATATTGGGCCAAAATACACACCCTACCAGCTGCGCCAACTCAAAGAGGTACGGCCGCAGGAGGTCGTGATCATCTTGGCCGAAGTGAACACGCGTGATGCCGCCAATGCGCTACGTGGCTACGAGATCGCGGTGCGCGAGCACGAGATTGCACCATTGGACGAAGGCGAGTATTTTTACCATCAACTGGTGGATCTCACGGTCTTTACCGCCGATGGTGAGACGCTCGGCCGGGTGCGCGAGGTGATCGAGACCGGCGCAAACGATGTGCTCGTGGTGGCACGTGAGGCCGGTGCGGATGTACTCGTGCCGATGATCAGCGATGTGGTGCGCGAACTCGATATCGCGGGTGGCCGGATCGTGGTGCAGTTGCTCGATGGTCTGCTGGGGTAATGGCGGAATTTTGTATGAACGCATCATACGGACGCCGCGGAGAGATGCAGCACGTTGCGTCTCTCCATCGGCCCTATCCCTGACCTTCCCGATACTGCCGGATATCCGCAGCTAACCCCGGCACCAACGTGCGCCGTAACCGGCCGATTGGGTAGCCAATCATCTTGGCCAGATCGCCCACCACGCGAATCCCCGGCACCAGCGCCAGCGCACGCAGGCGGCGCGGCAACGGTAGCACCCGGCTCTGCTGCCAGACACGCCGCAACGGTGCTCGGCAATATCCCGCAGCACTTGCTGCCAGCAGCGCCAGCACCAGCGGATGGCGGGTTGCGGCCAGCGCAGCGCCGGTGGCATAGGTCGCGTAGCGCACGGCGTGGCGTTTGCCCCACAGCCCGGCCACCCCGTCGCCGCGTGCGTACAGCAAATACTGGCGGTACAGCGCGCCAAATGAGCCACGCGGGCGGAAATGCACCAGCGCGTCGGGGACAAAGGCAAAGCGCATGGCCGCACGTTTGAGCGCCAGATCAAACACCAGGTCCTCGCCGTGGCTGGCCCACGCCGGGTAGCCACCCACGTGCAGCCAGGATGCGCGCGTGAAGGCGACCGATTTGCCAAATGGTAAAAACGTGGCCGGGTCGATCTCGTGTGCATCGCGGTAGTTGGTGGCCCCCAGCGCTAGCTCGAAATCGCTGCCCGGTGCGATCGCAAAAAATCCGCCCACCACATCGGCCGTACCAGCTTCGAGCGGTGCGACGATCCGCGCCAGCCAGTGTGGGTCCAGCCGCAACCCGGCGTCGGTGCAGGCGATCAGCGTGTGGCGCGCGTGGCGGATGGCATTGTTGCGCCCGGTCGGGATATTGTGGCCGCCGCGCACCAGCCGAATCGGGTGACCCGCCGCGATGTAGCCAGCCACAATTTGCGCGGTTGCATCACGGCTAGCACAATCGTTGACGATAATTTCATCCGGCGCACGCGTCTGCGCCAGCATCGAATCGAGCAACAGCGCGATCGTGTCGGCTTCATCACGCACGGTGCAGATGAGCGAAACACCGGGTGACACATCCAGAGGTATCGGTTTAGGTGTATACTCCAGCAGAACCGTCCTGTGTGCGGAGACAACAATGCGAATGACTTCATTATACGCGCTTCTGGTGTTGCTGATCATCGCTGCGTGCGGCCAGCAACCAGCAGCACTGACACCGGCACCGCCATCGGTACCCACAGCAGGTGTTATTGCACCCAACTCAGCCGCTACTCCTGTCGTGGTTGTGCCGACGGTGGCGGCCACAGTTGCACCTGACGCGACGGTTGTCATCAGCACCCCTGCGGGTGATGCCGTGATCGCCAGCGGCCGTACGGCCGAAGGATATCCGCTGCTGGGTGATCCTGCCGCGCCGGTCACGCTACAAGATTATTCGGATTTTCTCTGAACATCGTGTGCTTTCCACGTTGTGGAAAACGAGCCAAAGATTATCGCGCAGTATGTGGCGTCCGGGCAGGTCAAAATCGTGGCACGCATGTTGGCACAGAGCGGCGAGGTATCATTGCG
>JAYUYF010000011.1:0-13253 GCA_043752605.1 Roseiflexaceae bacterium | reverse complement strand
GCGGCGGCATACTCCAGGTAGCCCTGCAGCGCGCGCGCGCGATCGCCACGCTGGCCGAGGGTCTGGATCCAGTCGAGTTGCGCCTGGCGGCCGGGTTCGTCATCGGGGGTTGCTGCGGCGATCGCGGCCAGTTCGGCGAGCGCGGCATCTTGCTGGCCGATGACTTCGCGTTGCACCAGTGCGCGGCGGCGGCGCAGATCACGGCGCAGCGGGTCATTGGCGGCGACGATCGCTGCGTCGTAGGCGCGCAACGCATCCTCGGCACGTTCGGCAGTGGTGTACAGGTCAGCGGCGCGCACGGGATCGACGCGCGCAGGGTCGATTTGCACCAGCCGGTCGAGCGCCTGCAGCGCTTCGGGAGCGTCGATCGCGGCAGCTTCGGCGAGCCATGTGCTGGCGCGCGTGGTGTCGCCCACTTGTTCAGCCAGTGTTGCCGCGCGCAGCAGCAGCGTTACGCGGTAGGCCGGGATTTGTGCCAACGCCAGCAGTTCGTCCGTCAGCGCCAGCGCGGCGGCGAGCTGCCCCTGCGCGGCTGCGAGTGTGATCGCGCGTTCATAGGCATCTGCGCGTGCGGCGGGGGCAATCTCGCTCGTGGCGGCGCTGCGCAGGTCTTCGGCGGCGCGCGCGGGGTCACCTGTGGCGATCAACTGCGCGTGCCGTAGCTGCGCGTAGGGTGTCAGCGGCGCATTAGCCACGATATAGGCCGCGTAGCCCGCGCGTGCCGCGCTGGTGTTGCCCGTCGCCGCATGGGCGCTGGCGGTCATCCAGATCGCACGCGCATCCAGCGCATCGGCTGGCGTGGCGGCGGGGAAGGTGGCCAGCGTGGTGAGCACATCGGCGTAGCGCTGGCGGCGCAACTGGGCGGCCGCGAGCGTCAGCAACTCCGCACGTGTCAGCGGTGCCAGGTCTGGGTTGCGGCCGCCGAGCACCGCGATCGCCGCCAGATCATCGCCGGGTGCCACACGTGCGGGTGCGACAACTGGCGCAGGAGTGGGATCAGGCAGCGGCCGGGGCGTCGGTACGATCTCGACGACCTGACAGGCGGCCAGCAGCACCGCGCCGAGGAGTACCCCCAGCGCGCGGTCAGCGCGCACTGCCGACATAAATGATCGTCGCCGCGAGCAGTGTGCCAAACAGCGTATATTCGCCAACCAGCCGCGCGGTAAGCTGGCCTTCGACATGGCGCTGCACGACACTGGTGGCGGTGTAGAATGCGATCAGCAGCAGCGCGCCGCCGAGTAAAAACGAGACTGGCCAGTAATTGAGGCCGTACATCGCTTCGCCGAGCAACAGGCCGACGACCCCGCACAGGATCGCGAGATCGCGGCGATTGGTATGGTGGATGAGCTGACTGTAGCACAGCAATGCACCAACGATCACGACAAATGGTGCCGAATAGAGCGTCCGCATGCGGGCATAGATGATCGCGCTGAAGAGCAGAAATGCAACCAGCACGACGACTAGCTGCAGCGCGAGTTGCGCGCGCACGCGCACATGCGGCCGCCGATCAAATGTGTAGTGCTGGCCCAGCAGAATTGTCAGCAGCAATACGCCGGTAGCCGCCAGCCCAAGGATAAAGGTGAGATTGCCAAGACTGGTACTGTAGAGCCGGAAGAATGCAAATGTGGCTGCGATCGTGGCGGCTGGCAGAATCCACGCGCCGGGAGCAAACTCGATTTGGGCCGGCCCAAGGCGCAGCGTGGGTAATTCGCGCAGTTGCATTTGCGGATGCGCGCGGATGACGACATCGGCACCAGCAGCGGCGATGATCATCAGTGTGCCGATGATCAGCCAGGAAATCGTGATCACCGGCAGATCGCCACCGAGCCGGGCGCGCAGGATATTGGGGTTTGTATCGATCAGAAAGACGACCGCCATGCCGAGCAGCACAAGCAGCACAAGCGAGACGATCTGATCATAGCGCGGGCGGTAAAATGGTAGCGACATGACCGGATTGTAGCCGTTCGGTAGACAGATGTCAAAGATTGCGTCGCCCTGCTGCCGGTGCTACAATGGCGCGAGTACTGTGCGGGAGTTGGTGCTATGGCGATCCAGGAGAGACCAGCCGGGCTGCTTCTGCCTGCGGATGATGCGCTGCCGCTGCCGCCCGAGCTGGTGCTGACGATCCGCACGGCCCGGCTCGAAGATAGCTACCCGATCCTACGACTGCACAGCGCAGCGTTCGCCGATCAATTTGGTGCGGCGTTTGGGCGGCAACGGGATCGTGGTATCGATGCGCTGGCGGATGCGTGGCGGCGGCAGGGATCGGCGGTCATGCGCGGGTTGTATCTCGCGTGCCTTGGCGATGAGATTGTCGGGACGATCGCGCTGCGTACCAGCGATATGCGTTTTGATACCAGTGGCGCAACCGAGATCGCATTTCATCGTGCGCTCGGGCCGTGGGGTGCCATGCGGTCGATGTTTGCGCTCTCACTGATCGACCATCGCGTCGGACGTGAAGAAGGGTTTATCTCCGATGTGGCGGTTTCCGCCGCCTATCAGCGCCGTGGGATCGCGCGGCTGCTGCTCGCACACGTTGAGCGCGAGGCGCGCGCGCGGCGCTGCCGCTATCTTGGTCTGTACGTCAGCGCGGCCAATCTGCGCGCGCGCGCGCTCTACCAGACGGCGGGTTTCACCGATATTCGCACACGCCGCTCGTTACTAGCACTGCTAGTGGTTCGTCAATATGCATGGAACTATATGCGTAAACCGGTCGCCGCCGAGCCGACAATCGCTGAACAGCAGAGGAGTACAGACAATGACGTCTGAGAGCATGAACCCGTTTCGGATCGCCCAGGCGCAGTTTGACCATGCTGCGCAATTGCTCGATCTGACGGATGACCTGCGCGAGGTCTTGCGCGTGCCACAGCGCGAGCTGACGGTGCGCTTTCCGGTCAAACTTGACAATGGTTCGACGCGTGTTTTCACCGGCTATCGTGTCCAGCATAGCCTTGGCCGCGGGCCGACGAAGGGTGGTATTCGCTACCATCCGGCCGTCGATATTGATGAGGTGCGCGCGCTGGCGATGTGGATGACGTGGAAGTGCGCGCTGGTCAATTTGCCGTACGGTGGTGCGAAGGGTGGCGTGGTTGTCGATCCGGCCGAGCTGACGCGCTTCGAACTCGAACGGTTGACGCGGCGCTTCGCATCTGAAGTCGATCTGGTCGTCGGCGCTGACCGCGACATCCCCGCGCCGGATGTCAATACCAACCCGCAGACGATGGCCTGGTTTATGGATACGCTCTCGATGCATCGCGGCCACACCGTGACGGCGGTGGTGACGGGCAAGCCCGTAGAGATCGGCGGTTCGCTGGGCCGGGTCGAGGCGACCGGGCGTGGTGTCAGCCTGATGGTGCGCGAGTGGGCGCGCCACACCGGTACACGGATCGAGGGGCTACGGGTGGTGGTGCAGGGATTTGGCAATGTCGGCGGCGTCACGGCGCTGCTGACCGAGCAACTCGGCTGCCGGATTGTGGGGCTGGCTGATGCAAGCGGCGGCTATGTGTGTGCTGACGGGATCGATGTGGCGGCGATGCGGCGTTATGCAGACGCGCACCCGCGCCGCCTGCTCGAGGGCTTCAGCGCGGCGGGCGTGCGGCGCGTCTCGGCTGCTGAGTTGCTGCTGACGCCGTGCGATATCCTGATCCCGGCGGCACTGGAAAATCAGCTCACCGAGGCCAACGCGGCGCAGATCCAAACGCGCGTGGTGATCGAGGGAGCCAATGGGCCGACCACACCGGGTGCGGATGCAATTCTTGCTGATCGCGGCATCGCGGTGGTGCCCGATATTCTCGCCAATGCGGGTGGCGTGACGGTCAGCTATTTTGAGTGGGTGCAGGGGCTGCAATCATTTTTCTGGGACGAGCACGATGTCAATGCGCGGCTCGAACGGATCATGGTGCAAGCGTTTGAGCAGGTGTATTCGCTCGCGCAGCAGCGCCAGATCCCGCTGCGCATGGCGGCCTATCTGCTGGCGGTACAACGTGTGGCTGATGCCAACCGGATCCGCGGCGTGTATCCGTAGGGCGGATGCGCCGTAGGGGCACAATCAATGAAAGACGCAACCCATGCCCAATCTTCTCACGATCGATCTCCTGCACCTCGGGCGGCCGCGCGTGATTGCCGGCTATGCGTTGCCCGGCGAAGGGTTGCTGCTCGTCGATCCGGGGCCGGCGATCGCGCTGCCCGCGCTCGAAGCGGGGCTCGCGGCGCACGGGCAGACGCTCGCTGATCTGCGCGGCATTTTGCTCACCCACATTCATCTGGACCACGCCGGTGGCACGGGCACATTGCTGGCGCGCTATCCGGGCGTGCAGGTGTTTGTCCACGAGCGCGGCGCACCACACGTCGTCGATCCCACTCGCCTGCTCGCCAGCGCCGGGCGCTTGTACGGTGACCGGATGGCCACACTGTATGGTGCCGTGCTGCCGGTGCCGCAGGCAAATGTCAACGTGCTCCAGGGCGGCGAGACGCTGGCGGTGGCGGGTCGGGCGTTTCGGGTGTTGTATGCGCCGGGCCATGCCGCGCACCATGTAATCTACCAGAACCAGGCCGATGGCGCGGTGTTTGTCGGTGATGTGGCCGGGCTGCGCTCGCCGCTGGCCACGTATGTGCGCCCGGCCACGCCACCGCCCGAGATCGACCTCGATCTATGGGAGACGACGCTCGACAATTTGCTGGCGCTTGACCCACAGGCACTCTGCCTCACGCATTTTGGCGTCTTCACTGATGTGCAGCGCCATATCGCCGAACAACGCGAGAATCACGCGCGCTGGGGGACGGCGGTGCGCGCGGCGCTGCTGAGCGGTGCGGATGAAGCCAGCCAGCTGGAGCAATTGCGCGCGTTTGTTCACGAGGATCTTGGCACGCACGTCGACCCGGCGATCCGCGCCGAATATGAGACCGCCAGCCCGCTCGCATTAAATGTGGCGGGCTTGATGCGCTACTGGCGCAAGCGCGATCCGGCACTGGCCTGAAGCGGATTGTTATGCTCCCCTCTCCCATTGTGCGAGAGAGGTCGGGGGTGCGGGAGGAAGCGGCGCAACCGTTGCGAGATCTGCTCTGAATGCCTGGTTGCCACGCCGCACGTCGAGCTTGAAAGGCTGTTTGCAATGACGCACCCCACCGACGAAGCGCAGATCGATGCGCTCCTGGCCGCGATGACGCTCGACGAACAGGTGTTGCTGCTGGCGGGTGCGAGCATGTGGCAGACCAACGAAGTTCCCGCGCACGGCGTGCCAGCATTGCGCGTCAGCGATGGGCCAAACGGGGCGCGCGGCAGCGGCAGTTTTGTCGGCAGTGAAGTCACCTCGGCGTGTTTCCCGGTCGGTATTGCGCTGGCCGCGAGCTGGGATCCGGCGCTGGTCGATGCGATCGGGGTGGCGCTCGGCGAGGAGGCGCAGGCCAAGGGCGCGCATATGCTGCTCGGGCCGACGGTCAACATGCACCGTTCGCCGCTCAATGGCCGCAACTTCGAGTGTTATAGCGAAGACCCGTACCTCTCGGCGCGGATCGCGGTGGCCTACATCCAGGGCGTGCAGCGCACTGGCGTGGGGGCGACGGTCAAGCATTTTGTCTGCAACGATTCTGAGTTTGAGCGCAACTCGATCAATGTCGAGGTCGATGAGCGCACGCTGCGCGAAATCTATCTGCCGCCGTTTGCGGCTGCCGTGCGTGAGGCCCAGACCTGGGGCGTGATGTCGGCCTACAATCGCGTCAACGGTCAGTTTGCCAGCGAAAACGCGGTGTTATTGTGCGAGATCCTCAAAGATGAGTGGGGCTTTGACGGGATCGTGATGTCGGACTGGTTTGGCACCAACAGCGTGGTGCCGCTGGGCCAGAACGGTATGGATCTCGAGATGCCCGGCCCGCCGCGTTACCGGGGTGCGGCGCTGGCGGCGGCGGTGCGCGCAGGTGAGGTGCCTGAGGCGGCGATTGCCGATTCGGCGCGGCGCGTGTTACGCCTGATCCAGCGCGCCGGGGTCTTCGCCGACCCCGCGCCGCGTGATGAGCAGGCGATCGACCGCCCCGCGCATCGCGCGCTGATCCGCCGGGCGGGTGCTGCGGGCGCGGTATTGCTCAAGAATGATGGTGGCCTGTTGCCACTGGCCGCGAGCGAACTCAAGACGGTGGCGCTGATCGGGCCGCATGCGAAGACCGCGCAGATTATGGGTGGTGGCAGCGCGCAGGTCAACGCGCACTATCGTGTTTCGCCATACGATGGGCTGGTGGCCGCGCTGGGCGCAGATGTCGAGATTCAGTATGCGCAGGGTTGTACCAATCACAAGATGTTACCGCTGCTGCCGGTCGAACTGAGCATCGCATACTACCCATCGCTCGACCTGTCGGGCGTGGTGGCGCACACAGAGCCGCTGAAGATTAGCGAACGAATCTGGATGGGCACGCCGATCACGGGCGTCGACCTGGCTGCGTACTCGGCGCGGATCAGCGGCAGCTACACGCCCGCGACGAGCGGGCTCCACCGTTTCAGCCTGGCGAGCGCTGGCCTGGCGCGTCTGCTGGTGAACGGGCAACGGGTCGTGGACAACTGGTCGCAGCAGACGCGTGGCGATAGCTATTTTGGCTTTGGGACGACCGAAGTGATCGGCGGTATTGAGCTGGTGGCGGGCGATCCGGTGGACATAAGTATTGAATACAGTCGTCAGCAGGCGCCGATGCTCGCGGCGGTGCGGATCGGGCATCAGGAGCCCGAAGATCCTGGCGCGGTCGCCGCTGCGGCGGCGCTGGCGGCCGCGTGTGATGTGGCGATCGTGTGTGTGGGGCTGAACGGCGAGTGGGAGAGCGAAGGGCACGACCGTGCCGATATGGAGCTGGCGGGCCAGCAAAATGCACTGGTAGCAGCAGTAGTGGCGGCCAACCCGCGCACGATTGTGGTGTTGCAGACCGGCAGCCCGGTCACGCTGCCCTGGCTCACCGATGTACCAGCGCTGCTGCAGGCATGGTACCCCGGCCAGGAGTGTGGCAACGCGATCGCGGATGTATTGCTGGGTGTGGCCGAGCCAGGCGGCCGCCTGCCGCAGACCTTCCCGCTGCGGCTGGAAGACAACCCGGCCTACCTCAATTATCCGGGCGAGAACGGCCGCGTGCGCTACGGTGAAGGTCTGTTTGTCGGGTACCGGTATTACGACAAGAAGCAGATCACGCCGTTGTTCCCGTTTGGCTACGGGCTCACGTATACGACGTTTGCCTATGGCGACGCACAGCTCAGTGCTGCCGAGATTACGACCGATGAAACCGTGCGCGTCAGCGTCCCGATCACCAATACTGGGGAGCGTACGGGCAGCGAAATCGTGCAACTGTATATCGCGGATCCGGTGGCACGCCTGGTGCGCCCGCACAAAGAGCTGAAGCGCTTCGCCAGAGTTGTGTTGCAGCCGGGTGAGACCCAGACCGTGACATTCGACATCGATCGTGCGGCGCTGGCATACTGGGATGACCGTGACCACGCCTGGGTCATCGAGCCGGGGGTCTTCGCGGTGTTGATCGGGGCATCAGCGGCAGATATCCGCACGCGGGTGGAGTTTGTGGTGCGGGGGGCCGGGGCGGGCGGCGGTGGGAGCGCGTTCCCCGTTTAGAGTCATTCGCGCATCCTGCCAATGCTTTGCCCCTACATCTCCGCCGCGCACGCGATCACGCACACAAGCGCCGAAACGGTGCTGCTCTGCTATACTATGCGGTATCGCACGGTGAGCGGAGCATTGATGTACGAACAGACACCACCGACACATCGTGTCCGACGGGCAACTGCGGCGGGATCGGCGCAGCGTGCTGCGGCGCTACTGGTGTTGCTGCACGGCTACGGCAGTAATGAACACGATCTGTTTGGTCTGGCAGCGGCGATCGATCCACGTGTGACGGTCGTATCGTTGCGGGCACCACTCACGCTGACGCCCGGCAGTTATGCCTGGTTTACGATCGATTTCACGGACACCGGATTGACGCTCGATCTGCCAGGTGGCAAACGTGCGCTGGCACAGCTCGCGGGCGTGATCGTCGAGTTGGCGCGGCAGTATGCAGCCGACCCGGCGCGTGTCTTCCTGGGCGGATTTAGCCAGGGTGCAGCTATGGCGGCGGCGGCGGCATTGCTGGCCCCCGATACTATCGCGGGCGCGATTATTCTGAGCGGTATCACGCCGGTGGTGTTTGATCTGGCGCTGCCCGCCAGCACCGCGCAGACATTTTTTGTGGCACACGGCACGCACGATCCGGTTGTGCCGCTGGCAAGTGGTCACGCCACGCGTGATCTGCTCGGACGCATGGGCGCAGATCTTAGCTATCACGAATACGCGATGGGTCACACAATCAGCGACGCCTGCCTGCGCGATATGGTCGGCTGGCTGGACGCTACACTGGCTTTGGAAGACAGATAGAGCCCGTATGCAGAGCTACCTCGACTTTGCGATCAACTTTACCCCGGCCGAAGCTGGCGGCTATACGGTGGTGGCCTCGGCTCCGGGCGGCGATGCGCGCGCGACGTTTGCGAGCCCGGCCACGACGCCCGCGTATCGTTTTTTTGCCGATCGGCTGGCGCGCAATGAGGCCGATGCGTCGCTTTTGAGCGCGCTCGGCGAGACGCTGTTCTCGGCGCTGTTTGTGGGCGAGGTGCGCGCGGTGTATGCCGCCAGCCGGGCGATGCTCGCGGCTGATCAAGGCTTGCGGCTGCGGCTCGTGCTGCCAGCGGATGATCTTGTGCTCGCCGCACTGCCGTGGGAGCTGCTGTACGACCCCGATCGCGGCCACCTGGCATTGCTCGATATGCCGGTCGTGCGCTACCTGCCGCGACCCGAGCGCCTGCCAACCCTTGCGGCTCCGCTGCCGTTGCGCGTGTTGCTCAGCGGTGCACAAACGCCACCGCCCGTGCAGGTCGAGCGCGAGCTAGCAGTGATTGCGCAGGCACTCACCAGCCTCGGCGATGCGGTGAGTGTGACGATCGAGCCGCATCTGACCGCCACCAAACTTCAGGAGCGGCTGCGCGAGCAGTTTCATATCTGGCACTTTGTCGGCCACGGCGCGCTGGTGAGCGGCGCAGGTGTGCTGCTTTTCGAAGATGAGTATGGCGATGCCGAACGCGTGACAGCGGCGCAGCTTGGCGTGCTGCTCGACCGTAGCGCGCTGCGGCTGGTGGTGCTCGATGCCTGCGAGGGTGCTGCCAGCGGAGCCGATCCGTTTCGCAGTGTGGCCCCGGCGTTGATGCGCGCGCAGGTGCCCGCCGTGGTGGCGATGCGGACGACGGTGGCCGAGGAGACCACGCGCGCGTTTGCCACGCAACTGTACCGCGCGGTGGCCAGTGGTGCGCCACTCGATGCGTGTGTGACCGAGGGGCGGCGCGCGGTGCTGCGCGTGGCGGGTGTCGAGCGCGCAGACTGGAGCATCCCGGCGCTGTTTACGCGGGCGGCCGACGCGCGGCTGTTCACCCCGGTCGCTGCTCCCCCGCCGACCTCAGCACCCGGCGATGGTACGCTGATCGTCGATGGCCTCGGTGCGCTGGCGCGGCTGATGGCGCTGCCCGAGGTGCGTGGCGCGCTGGTGGCCTTCGAACAGGATATTGCCGAGGTGCGTGAGCGCGTGCGTCGGCTCACCACGCACAAACGGCTGCACGATCTGTTTCAAGAGCTCGAGAGTAGCTACGGCGTGATCGCCAGCTTTATCTATGAAAGCGGTCGGCTGATCGATGCTGATCGGTTGCAATGGTCGGCGCTCGATCGCAATCATACCGAACTCGATGCTGCGCTCGACACGATGTGCGCGTTTGCGGCTGGCTCGCTGTTTGCCAGCGAGGGCTGGGTGCCGCGGCTGGTGCGTGCGCGCGAAGATCTGGTCGCCGCTGTGGCCGATGCCGATGCACGCCGCTTGCAGGGTGCGACGCGCAAGATCAGCGAGGTGCTCGGCCGCGAGCCTTCACGGATCAACACGCGCATGGTCGAGGTGGCGGCCGATCTGCGGCTTGGCGCGTTGCTGCGTGGGCTACGCACGATCCAGGAACACGAGGCGCGTCGCAGGCTCGATGCCGAGACTGCGCGGCGGTTTGCCGCGCTCGACACCGGCCTCGATGCGCTGGCGGTGCTCGATACCACGATCCAGGCGGCGGTGCATTCGCACAATCTGTTTCAGGAAGTGGATGACGAATTGCGACGAATCGAAGGCGTGATCGACCTCGACCGCAGCGAACTCGCGTACTCGTGGCAGGATCTGCGGCCGCGTGCCAGTGCGCTGTGCGCGACAGCGACCGATCGCTGGGCCGAAAAATTGCTCACCATCGGCGCAGATCTCGATACGGCGCTGGCTGAAGGTGCCGAGGCCAGGACCGTGCGGCTGTTTCGCAGTTACCGTAGCACAGCGACGCGCGGTTTTAATCAGGTTGACCATCAACTGCTCGATCTCTGCGAAGAATTGCAACGCGTTGGCGAGCCGCTGACTGCGGTCTTGCGCATGCTCTGAAGACCAGGAGCGCCACGATGCTTGATGCCAGTGCGGTGGTCGATCCGCCATTTGTAACCCTCGATGAGATGCGCGCGGCACACACGACGCTGCTGGATCAGCGGCGGGCGGCGGGCGGCACGCAACTGCCCGACGAGCTGCTCGATGGGGCCGAAGCATTTGTGTTGCGCGGTGAGATCACGGGCGAGATGCTCGAAGATGATGCCGAGCGGGTGGCGGCGCAGAGCCTGATCGATTTTTGGGCCAACCTGCTCTACCGCGCCGGGCGCGAGGTCGATGATGCGTTGCTGCGCGATTTCGACCCGGCGCGCGCGCCGCTCCTGCCAGATGACCTCTCGCCCTATCTGGGTCTTGATCCGTTTCGTGAAAACAATCTGTACACCTTTTTTGGTCGGCGGCGGCTGGTAGAATCGCTGGTGGCGAAGCTGGCTGAGCGGCGGCTGGTGGCGCTCGTCGGCCCGTCGGGCAGCGGTAAATCGTCGGTGGTGCAGGCGGGTATGATCCCGGCGTTGCGCACAGGAGCGGTGCCGGGCAGCAAAGAATGGCGATTTCGTATCCCGTTCGTGCCGGGTGATCGCCCGCTGCTCGCACTGGCGTCGGCGATCCGCCCGCCGCGCATGGCTCCCGAATGGGCAGATCAACACGCGGCGCTGCTGCTGCATAATCCAGCACAGATCGCGGGGCTGCTGAGCGAACAGACGGTGCAGGTGCTGGTGATCGATCAGTTTGAAGAAGCCTTCACCCTGTGCAGCGATGAGGCTGAGCGCGCGGCGTTTCTGACGGCGATCGCGGCGGTCGTCGAGATCGAGACGCCGCAGCATCGGGTCATCCTGACAATGCGCAGCGATTTTGAGAGTTTTGTGACGCGCTCAGACGAGATGAGCGAGTGGTTCGAGCGTGGCCGCGTGACGATGACGCCGCTGAGTGCGGGGGAATTGCGCGAGGCGATTGAGCGCCCGGCCGAGAAGGTTGGCCTCAAATTTGAGCCCGGTGTAGTGGATCGGTTGCTGCAGGAATTGCTCGGCGAACCTTCGGCGCTGCCGCTGCTCCAGGTCACGCTGCAGCGGCTGTGGGAAGAGCGCGAGCGCAACCGCGTCACGCTCGGTTCGCTCGAACGGGTGGGTGGCGGGCGGCTGGCGCTGGCGCGCACGGCGGATGCCTTCTACGAGCGGCTGATCCCCGAGGAGCAGACCACGGCGCGCCGGATTCTGCTGCGCATGGTGCGGCTGGGTGATGGGCTCGAAGTCACCAGCGCACGGATTCGGCGCTCGGTATTGTTTCGTAGCGGCGAAGATCCGGGCCGCGTCGAGCGCGTGCTCGCAAAGCTGGTCGCCGCGCGGCTGGTGCGTGTCACACCCGGGCGCACGCAGGCCGAGGCGCAGGTCGAGGTGGCGCACGAGGCGCTGGTGCGCAACTGGCCGACGCTGGTGGGCTGGCTCGATGAGCAGCGCGCCGAGTTACAGCGCCGCCGCCGCCTCACCAGCGCGGCGATGCACTGGCAGGCCAGCGGCAGCAACACGGATGCGCTCTGGCGCGGTGCGGTGCTCGATGATGCGCAACGCTACGATGACCTGAGTGACCAGGAGTCGGCGTTCCTCGCCGCGAGCCGTGTGGCACTGCTGAGCGAGCAGGAGGCGCGTGCTGCGGCCCTCCAGAAAGAGCTCGAACTCGAACGGCGGCTGAGCTCGGCCCGTAGCAGCGCGCTCAGCGCCGAGCAAGAGCGCGCCGGGCAACTGGCCTCATCAAACAGCCGATTATTTCGGATCGTGCAGCTGGCGTGCGTCCAGATTCTGGTTTACATCCCGCTGTTTATTGGTATCAGCACCGGCGCGTTTGGCTTGTGGTTTGTGTCATTTCTGGCGCTGGTCAGCATCGCGCTCTCGATCGCGGTGCTGGGCTGGCAGTGGATGCGCGCGAGCCGGGGTAGGGCAGCGTAGGGGCGCGGCATGCTGCGTCCGTACAAATGGCCGCCCGCAGGTGTTAATCAACCGTTGACACGCCGATCAAGCGCGCTTAACACAATCCACCTCATCGCTTGACATCGTACTGGTATATTTTTCATCAACATCATCAAACCAGAAGTGGCAGATACGCTGTGCAGCGCCGCACCCGCGCGGTGCTTTGGCGCGCCCGTGGCCTGTCGGCTGGTGATGATGCAGATTTCCCGGTATGATGAAGGAGAGAGACCACGTGATCAATGCGAAGATGAACCGCCGCGCGTTCCTGCGCTCGGCCGCCACGCTCGGCGCGGGCGCGATTGTTGCTGCCTGTGGCCAGGCTGCCCCGGCCGCCGATCCGACCGCCGCGCCGGGCACCGCCGCCACCGCCGCGCCGGCTGCCACCACTGCACCGGCTGCCGCAACGATGGCACCGGCCGCGACGACGGCCGCCGCCGCCACCGCTCCCGCGATGGCGACCCTGCCGACACCGCCTGCGGCTGGCCCGCTGACGGCCGAAGCTGCCGGTGGCATGGAGAAGCTGATCGAGCTGGCAAAGGCCGAGGGCGAACTCTCGACAATCGCGCTGCCAGATGATTGGGCAAACTACGGCGAGATGAAAAAGACATTCCTCGCCAAGTATCCGTTCCTCAAGCACAACGACCTCAACCCCGATGCGAGCTCGGGCGAGGAGATCGAGGCGATCAAGGCTAACGCCGGTAACAAAGGCCCGCAGAACCCCGACGTCGTCGATGTTGGTTTTATCTGGGGCGAGACGGGCAAAAAGGAGAACTTGTTCCAGCCCTACAAAGTGATGACCTGGGACAGCATCCCGGACGCGCTCAAGGATCCGGACGG
>JAYUYF010000010.1:0-5831 GCA_043752605.1 Roseiflexaceae bacterium | reverse complement strand
ACGCAGCATGCTGCGTCCCTACGAGATCATTGGTGTGCGGCGCGGATGCGTGCGAAGGCCTCGGCATCGTATTTGAGGACGGGCTGGCGTGCGGCACGCACCTCATCGAGACGGCGGACAGGCGTGGTGGTGGGGGCCTGATGCAGCGTCTCGGGCTGCTCGCGTGCTTCGGTGGCGATAGTACGCATCGCAGCGACGAAGGCATCGAGATTGCGTTTTGACTCGGTTTCGGTCGGCTCGATCAGCAGCGCCTCAGGCACGATCAATGGGAAATAGATCGTCGGCGGGTGGATGCCAAAGTCGATCAGTCGTTTGGCGATATCGAGCGTACGAATGCCCGGTGCGCCTGCGATTTGCCCTTTGAGCAGTGTCTCGTGCATCGAGATGCGGTCGACTGCCTGCGGGTAGATTTCGCCGAGCTTGACCTGAAGATAATTTGCGTTGAGCACCGCGATTTCGCTCACCTCACGCAACCCCTTTGCCCCCAGCGTACGAATATAGGTCCACGCGCGCACCAGCATGCCAAAGTTGCCGTGAAAGACTTTCATGCGGCCGATGCTCTGCGCGGGAGTAAACAACTCGTAGCTGGCGTCGGTTTTGCGCACACGTGGACCGGGCAAAAATGGCGCGAGCGCTGTGGTGCAACCGACCGCGCCGCTGCCGGGGCCACCGCCGCCGTGCGGGGTGGTAAACGTCTTGTGCAGGTTGTAGTGCATAAAATCGAAGCCCAGATCGCCGGGGCGCGCGATACCAAGGATCGCGTTGAAGTTCGCGCCGTCGCCATACATCAATCCGCCTGCTTCGTGTACCAGCCGCGCTACCTCGTGTACGTGCTCCTCAAAGACGCCGAGCGTGTTGGGGTTGGTCAGCATCAGACCGGCGGTACGTGGCGAGAGCTTGGATCGAAGATCCTCGATATCGACATTGCCGCGCGCGTCGCCTTTGACCTCGACGACGCGGTAGCCCACCATCGCGGCGGTGGCCGGGTTGGTACCGTGAGCTGAATCGGGTACCAGGATCTCGGCGCGCTCGGTATCGCCACGGCTCAGATGGTAGGCACGGAACGTCAGAATGCCGGTGAGCTCACCCTGGGCACCGGCGGCGGGCTGGAGCGACACCGCAGCAAAGCCCGAGATCTCGCCCAGGTAGGTCTGCAATTCTTCCATCAATTGCAGCGCACCCTGCGAAAGTGTCTCGTCCTGCAGCGGATGCGCGGCGGCGAAGCCAGGCAGGCGTGCGACTTCTTCGTGGATCTTCGGATTGTACTTCATCGTACACGAGCCAAGCGGATACATCACGGTATCGATACAAAAATTGCGCTGCGAGATACGTGTGAAATGACGGATGACCTCGGTCTCGCTCAATTCGGGCATGCCGACGAGATCATCAGCACGCAGCAGATCAGCGGGCAGTGGCGTCTCGGGAACCTCGGTCTCCGGCAGATTGACACCAATGCGACCGGGGGCTGAGAGTTCGAACAATGGTGGTTCGTATGTATCCATCGTGTACCTCATCATTGATTACGGGTTAAGCGGTGGTAGCCAAATTCATATCATCCGGCGGCGCATACTCCTGATCCATAATCGCAGTCAGGCTCAAGAGCAGTCGCTGACGGCGTGCGAGATCGGTTGTTGCGCGGCTGAGCAGGTGATCAACGGTCAGCAACGCGCTGTACGGACGCAGGGCGTGTTCGCGCACCTGTTCGTAGGCGCGTTTGGTCAGTTCATCGTAGGCATTGCCATAGCCCACGCGTAGCGAGAACATGGCCGCATCGCCGAATGCGTGGCTAAAGGTGACGTGCTCCCAGGCCGGGCACCAGCCGAGTGCGGCATCCCAGCGCACCAGGCCGCCGATTTGCCAGCCGCTGCCGACGCGCTGCACCAGCACACTGGTCGGCGTGATCGCGCCACAAATCAACGCGGGTGTACTGCCGACCGGCAGAAAGCGCCGGTCGAAGCGGCCACGCACCACAGCTGCATCCACCGCGCTGAGCCGCCGCGCAGCCACGGCGCGCGGCAACTCGGCATCGAGGCGCTGCAAGACGTAGGTGCGCTCGTCAGCAGCGGCGTTGCGAGTGTTTGTCAGTGTGCCGTAGCGCCCGGCAGCCATGCGGTGGATACGATACACAATCTCACCGAGTTGGCGGCCGAGCCGGTAGCACGCATCATCGTTGAGTTGTGGCAATACCCGCAGCAGCGGCTCGCCCGGCAGCGGATCGGCGAGCGTGTAGGCCACGCCCGTACTTCCCTGCGGATCGAGCGCGCGCAACTGAGGCACAGCCAGATCGACTTCACCACGCAGCAACTGGAGCGCCGCGACCGCACGCTGCGCCGCCGCCGGCTCAGCATAGGTCTGTGCATCGAGCAGCGACCCGTCTGCCAGCGTGAGCGTGAAGCGCCCATCGCCGCGTTCGGCGCTCTGGGCCAGCTGTGCGCCGGGCATTGCACGGGCGACGATTGCGGCAAGTTGTGCGTGGCCTGGTTGTGGCATATTGATCCTTAGGGGCGAAGCATCATTCGGATGCATTGCCCTTACAAGCGCAGTGCGGCGACGAGCGTATCGATCTCTTCGCGGCTGTTCATTTCGGTGACGGCCAGCAGCATCGCATTGCCCATATGCGCGTAATCCTGTGCCAGATCATAGCCGCCGACGATACCGTGCTCGCGCAGGCGAGCGTTGACCTGTGCCACAGGCTGTGGGCACTGCACCACAAACTCCTTGAAGAATGGCCCGCGATCCAGCACCTGGTAGCCCGGTGTCGCGGCAATGTGCTGAGCGGCATAATGGGCGCGCTGATAGCAGATCTCGGCGACCTTGCGCATGCCCTGGCGGCCCATCAGGCTCAGGTACACCGCTGCCGCCAGCGCCATCAGGCCCTGATTGGTGCAGATGTTGCTGGTGGCGCGTTCGCGCCGGATATCCTGCTCGCGGGCGCGTAGCGTGAGCACGTAGGCTTCCCGGCCCGCGACATCGGTAGTGAGCCCGACGATGCGGCCCGCGATCTTGTGGACATACTCTTTGCGGCAGCAGAACATGCCAAGGTACGGGCCGCCGTAGGTGAGCCCGATGCCAAGCGGTTGCCCTTCGCCAGTAGCAATATCGGCACCGGCCTCGCCGGGCGTCTGAAAGAGCGCGAGCGCGATCGGGTCAAAATGCGCCGCGAGCAATGCACCCGCCGCGTGGGCTTTTGCGACCAGCGGGCGCAAATCGTGGAGCGCGCCAAAGAAATCCGGGCTCTGGACGATCAGCGCGGCAGTGGTGTTATCGACCAGCGCAGCAACCTGATCGAGCGTCGCCTCTGGATTTTCATCACCTACGATCGTCAGGCCGCTGCCGAGTAGCAGCGTGCGCATCACAGCACGGTACTGCGGATTGACGCTCGGTGCAACCACAATTTTGCGGCGGTTGCGGGTGGCAGCGGCGGCCATCACGGCGGCCTCGGCCATCGCGGTGCCACCATCGTAGTGCGAGGCATTCGCCACGTCCATCCCTGTCAGGGCGCAGACCATGCTCTGGTATTCAAACGTCGCCTGGAGCGTCCCCTGGCTGACCTCGGGTTGATAGGGTGTATAGGCGGTATAAAATTCGCTCCGGCGCACGATTTGATCGATCGCGCTTGGCACAAAATGATTGTATGCGCCCGCGCCGAGGAAGATGCTCATCCGTTCAGCGCTGGCGTTGCTACCCGAAAGACGCCCGAGCTCGCGACGCAGCGCGATCTCCGACATAGGTGCGGGCAGATCAAGCGCGGGAAAGCGCTGCGCTGCGGGCACCGCATCGAACAATTCGGCGAGACTGCCGACGCCAATGGCGGCCAGCATCTCTTCGCGTTCGGTGGGGGTGATTGAGATGTAATGTGACATGGATCCTCTGTTATTGGGCGGCACGATACGCCCATGCATTAATGTTTGATAGTGTCAACGTGTTTTTCGTAGGCTTCAGGGCTCATGAGAGCGGCTGCACCCATAGCGACGGTAATTTTGAGCATCCACCCGGCACCATACGGATCGGTGTTGAGCAATTCGGGCGTATCAATCACCGCCTGATTGACCTCGGTGACGGTACCGCCAACCGGCATGAAGAGATCGGATGCGGCTTTGACCGATTCAACCGCGCCAAAGATCGCCTCACCGGCCAGATCTGTGCCGACATCGGGCAACTCAACATAGACCACATCACCGAGCGCGTCCTGCGCATAATCGGTGATCCCGATCGTCGCGCTATCGCCTTCGATGCGCACCCATTCGTGACTCTTGCTATAGTGCAGTTCGGCGGGGGTGTTGAATGACATTGGGGTCGTCTCCTTTGTGTTGTAATGATGTTGGCGGACGCAGCACGCTGCGTCCCTACGGGTGGTACGGGCGGACGCGGACGGTGGGCGACGATATGGGCGGACGCAGCATGCTGCGTCGCTACGGTGTTTGTATCGTGGTTTGTAAATGGGCGGCGGGCGACGGTATGGGCGGCCGCAGCATGCTGCGTCGCTACGGTTTTTTGTATCGTGGTTTGTAAAACGGCATTCTGGTGGCACGCGCGCGTACGGGGCGTTCGCGGACGATGACATCGAACTCGCTGCCCTCGGCGCTGTGCGCGGTGGGCACAAAACCCATGCCGACGTGCTGGCCGACGGTGGGTGCTGGCATGCCGCTGGTGACCACGCCGATCGGTACACCATCGATGCTGTGGATCGGGTACTCGCCGCGCGCGATGCCGCGCCCGGTCATCGTGAAACCGGTGAGCCGCCGTGCGACGCCAGCAGCTTTGATCTGCTGTAGGGCATCACGACCAACAAAATCGCCCTTTTCAAGCTTGACGACCCAGCCCAGCCGCGCCTCATATGGATTGACATCTTCGGTCAGTTCGTGACCATACAAAGCCAGGCACGGCTCGAAACGTAGGCTATCGCGCGCACCCAGGCCGCATGGTCTGGCACCCGCCGCCAGCACGGCATCCCAGAGCGCGGTGCTGTCATCGTTGTGGACGAAGATCTCGAAGCCATCTTCGCCGGTGTAACCGGTGCGCGCGACGGTGGCCGCGATGCCGCCGACGCTGCCAGTGGCGACGCCGTGGAACGGCAGCTCCGCAAGGTCACCCGCGAGCGGCCGCAGCAGTGCCTCAGCGGCCGGGCCCTGGAGCGCGAGCATGGCGGTGCGGTCGCTGGTGTTGGTGATCTCGACATCAAAGCCAGGCAGATGCGTGGCCATCCAGGCAAAGTCTTTGTCGATATTGGCGGCATTGACGACGACCAGGTACTCGTCTGGCAGATGGTAGACAAACGTATCGTCGATCACGCCGCCCGCATTGTTGCAGAGTAGCGCATAGTTGGCTTCACCGACGCGAATGGCCGCGATGTCTGCGGTGAGCAGGTGCTGAAGGTAGGCGAGAGCCTGTGGGCCACGCACGATGAATTCGCCCATATGGCTGATATCGAAGACTCCTGCGGCAGTGCGAACACTGTGGTGTTCATCGACGAGCCCGCTGTACTGGACGGGCATCTCCCAGCCGCCAAACGGCACCATGCGTGCGCCGAGCGCGGTGTGGGCGGCGAAGAGCGGCGTATGTTTGAGGATATTACTGGTCATCGGTGTACCCCTGGTAACAAAACAGCGGACGCGGCCAGACGCAATGCCTGTGCCTCTGTCCGCTGACCTGAGAGATGCCCTGCAATACAGGTTTCTCCGTCGGTGCCGGTTGATCCGGCTCTCCAGAGTTCCGTCGGGGTGCAGTACGTGGGCCTGAGCGGTTCACACACGGACGGCACCGGGTGTTTGCGCCTTCGGCGGCCGTGTGGCGCTCTCCCACACCCGTCGTTCGGGATTATTGATTTCGCG
>JAYUYF010000009.1:0-2271 GCA_043752605.1 Roseiflexaceae bacterium | reverse complement strand
ACCACGCCGCGATGCTCGACCCGCATACTGCCGCCGAGTTGAGCCTCGATCAGATCTGGAGCCTGGTGGACGATCTGATCGCAGCGCACGGTGAGTGGTTGCCGGAATATACGTAATCCGGAGGGCCGGTGTAGGGGCGCATCGCGATGCGCCCCTACACCGGCGGCAACAACGCCTGGATCGTCTCCAATGTGTCGGCATCGGCGATCTTCTTATCGAGCCGCCGCCGCAAGATACGCGGGAAGCGCACCGCGACACCCGATTTGTGGCGTGTCGAGCGTTGTAACCCTTCGAAACCGAGCTCGAACACCAACTCGGGTTTGACCGCGCGCACCGGGCCAAAGGTCTCGGTGGTGTTGCGCCGGACGAACGCATCGACCTCGCGGATCTCGGCATCGGTCAGCCCAGAGTACGCCTTGGCGAAGGGCACCAGCCGGTCGCCGTCCCATACGGCGAAGGTGTAATCGGTGTACAGGCTGGCGCGCTTACCGCTGCCGCGTTGTGCATTGATCAGCACGGCATCGATCGTATAGGGCGCGACTTTCCACTTCCACCAGTCACCGCGCTGCCGCCCCACGCGGTACGGCGATTCGCGCAGCTTGAGCATGAACCCTTCGGCGTTGCGATCGCGCGCGGTGTCACGCAGGCGCGCCAGATCCTCCCAGTCTGTGGCCAGCACCAGCGGCGAAAGCCCGATGCTGCCGCTGACGGGCAAGGCATCGGCCGCGACATCGGCAGCAGGAGCGATCGCAGTGACAAGCGCATCGAGTTGGGCGCGCCGCCAGGCGAGCGGCTGGTCGCGCACATCCTTGCCCGCCAGCTCGATCAGGTCGTAGACCAGCAAGATCACGGGCACATCACTGAGAATCTTTTTGCCAAGATCCTTGCGGCCGATACGGCGCTGTAATTGGGCAAATGGTAACACCACGCCATCTTTGAACGGTAACGCCTCACCATCAATCACCGTACCATCGGGGAATAATGCGCCAAGCGCGGCGAGCTCGGGGAAGCGCTCGGTGACGAGTTCTTCGCCGCGCGACCAGACATAGGTGGCACCATTGCGCCGCACGATCTGCGCCCGAATGCCGTCCCATTTCCACTCGACCTGCCAGCGCACAAGATCGCCCAGCGTCGCGGGTTCGGCTTCGAGCGGATGCGCCAGGCAGAATGGGTACGGGCGGCTGGCGTCGCTGTCGGTCGTGTCGGCGGCGATCAGGCTGGCATACCAGAGCGGCGCGGGGGTCCACTCACCCATGAGCCGGTGCGCGATGCTATCGCCGTCTACGCCAGAGACCTGCGCGAGCGCGCGTGTCACCAGCCGCTGCGAGACCCCGATCCGGAATTGCCCGGTGATCAGTTTGTTGAACACAAACCGTGCGGTGCCACCGAGCGTGGCCCAGGCCGCCAGCACCGCCGCCTTCTGGGTGGCCTCGTCGAGCGTGCGGAGCGGCAACAGCACCTGTTCGACCCAGACCTGTAGGGACGCCGCATGCGGCGTCCCAACGAGATCATCCCCCACCGCGCCGCCGCCCGCGATCCGTACGGACGCCGCATGCTGCGTCCCCGCCACCCCCACCGCCCCCGCCACCCCCGCCGCCGTCCACCGTTCCTCGCCGTCCGGGTCGGGCAACACCAGCGCCACCGTTTCGGCCAGATCGCCCACCGCATCGTAGGCCTCGCCAAACAACCAGTCATCAAGCCCGGCGGCCTCAGTAGCCCAGGCGCGCAACCGGGCCGTCGGCACCGCCTGGCGTGGGCGGCGACCGATCAGAAAATACAGTGCCCAGGCGGCATCGGCGGGTGCAGCAGCCTGAAAATAGCGTACCAGTGCATCAGTCTTCGCCCCCGTCTTGTTGGTCTCATCGAGCGCAGTATACAGTTCGGCGAAGGCGCGCACAGCTACTCCTGTGGCTCGGCGGTGGCATCGACAAGTTGTTCCTCTTCGCTCTGACCACGATCATCATCGAAGCGGGTGGCCACCGCGTGCGTCTCGAGGCCGTGTTCAGCCAGATAGCGCGCCAGCACCGCAGTATAGCCGTGGGTCACCCAGACGCGGCCGGCACCAGTGGCAGCGATCGCACCGAGCAGCCCAGGCCAATCGGCGTGGTCGCTCAGCACAAAACCACGGTCGATCGCGCGCCGCCGCCGGGTGCCACGGATCCGCATCCAGCCCGAGGCAAACGCGGTGACAGCCGTGCCAAAGCGCCGCATCCAGGGCGTGCCGTGTGCCGAGGGCGGTGCGAGGATCATTGCGCGCGACCAGTCGAAGCC
>JAYUYF010000008.1:0-2272 GCA_043752605.1 Roseiflexaceae bacterium | reverse complement strand
TGAAGATCAAGCAGCAGATCGGCGACCGCGATCGGGTGAATAATATATGGCTCGCCCGAATTTCGCTTCACACCGGCGTGAAACTGTGCAGCTACCGCATATGCGTTGCGCAACAGCTTGAGCTCAGTATCGGTGACACCCTGGGCGGAGCGCGCAGTGAAGAACCGCGCCACAAGCCGCTCGGCCGTCGCATCGGCGAGCAGATCCTCGTGTGGGATCAGGTGGGCGTGATCAGATGCGGGCATCAGGCGGCGCGAAGGTCGCGGCGAGTCGGTCACGGCATCGGTGCCGGTAGTCGCAAGGGGGGCGATTGCGTCCATAACGTTGTGCGCGTATGTTGTGCTCTTCTCTGTGGTTGTGAAGGATAGCACGTGCGTCGGGTGGTGTCAAATCTTTTTAACTTCGTTTTGCCAGCCTCTTCAGGATTGCGAAGACATGACCAATCAGTGATCGGCGGCAGTGCTTGACACACGCTGTGCGGCGCGTATACTGCCGAACAGATATACGACGGGGGAACGATGCTGAGCTGGACGCGTGATTACAACAAACTCTTGCTACTGGCGGTCTTTGTGCTGAGTGCATTTAGCCTGGCGATGATCTACAGTGCGACAAACGCGGTCTCCTACACCGCAGGCTACTTTACGCGCCACCTTGGCAATTTGCTGGTGGGCGTGATCGTGATGCTGCTGCTCACTATCCTCGATTATCATGCATTCGAAGCCTGGGTACTACCGCTCTACATCGTCACGCTCGGGCTGTTGGCGATCGTCTTACTGCTTGGGCTCGTGAGTTCGGGCGCGCAGAGCTGGCTCAACTTTGGCCTGCGCACGTTTCAACCATCTGAACCGGCGAAGTTGCTGGTTATTTTTGCGCTGGCGGCCTACTGGTCGCGCTTTGCACGCGAGTCAAACACCTGGCGGGTATTGCTCGGCAGCCTGCTGCTGGTGGGCATCCCCACGCTGATGGTCTTCCTGCAGCCCGATTTTGGCACGGCGATGGTCTTTGGCGCGGTCTGGATCGCGATGGCGTGGACTGCGGGCAGCCGGCCGATCCACTTGCTGGCAGTGTTTGCGGCAGCCATACCCGTGGCGATCGTCGGCTGGACCGAAGTTCTGCAAGACTACCAGCGCAACCGGCTGCTGATTTTTATCGATCCGGTCAAATACGACCCTGATCTCCAAAATGGTGCGTGGAACATCATCCAATCGCTCTCGGCAATCACGGCGGGCGGCGCGTGGGGCCAGGGCTGGCTGCAGGGCGCGATCAGCCAGAGCAACACGCTGCCGGTGCAATACTCCGATTTTATCTTCGCGGTGATCGGCGAGGAGCTCGGCTTCGCGGGTGCCGGGCTGTTATTGATGTTTCTGGTGTTGCTGCTGTGGCAATCGATCGATGTGGCGGCGGCGGCGCACGACACATTTGGGCGGCTGATCGCGGTTGGTATTGCCGCGATGTTTGGCTGCCATATCCTCGTCAATGTTGGCATGAACATGAGTATGATGCCGATCACCGGCATCCCGCTGCCGTTTGTCTCGTATGGCGGCAGCTTTACGCTGACGGCGCTGGCGGCGGTGGGCGTGCTCCAGAGCATCGCGCTGCGGCGGCGCATGATCGCCTTTTAATACCCCGGCTGCCAGTAGAACAATCGTTAAATTGTTCTGCAACATCGGCACGGTGTACTGCGTCTACTCAGCAATGAAACATTACATGCCGCGGAGATAGCGTATGCAACCTCGTCTTTTACGGAGCCGCACCGAGCGTATGATCGCCGGTGTCTGTGGTGGAATAGCCGAATACCTCAACGTCGACCCGACGATCGTCCGGTTACTGTTTGTCCTCGTCACGCTTCTCACCGGTGCGGGGATCTTTTTCTACCCGTTGCTCTGGCTGATTATGCCACGCCGCGCGGTGGTGCTATCCCCAACGAACACCTATGTCAGTACCGATACGACGAACCAAACCACGCGCGAACGGGTCAGCAGTGTGAGTGGCAGCTATGCGGGCTACAATACCCCGACCGCGAGCGAAACACCACGGGCCCAAACGGGGTATACGGTACCGCTCGATACAAACGAACTCATGCCACAGCCGCCGCCACGGATGAAGCTCCAACCAGCCCACTGGGTCGGGATCCTGTTGATCGGCACCGGCGCGATGGTGTTTGCCGAAGTTGTCGGGATCGATACCGAAATCATCGGCGCACTGTTTTTGGTGGCGATCGGCGCGCTGCTGATGCTACGACGCAGGTGAACAGCTATCAGGACGCGATCGA
>JAYUYF010000007.1:0-2273 GCA_043752605.1 Roseiflexaceae bacterium | reverse complement strand
CGCAGGTCATCCGTACCAGACGGCGTGGTCAGGTAGCGTGCGGATCCGCCGATCCGCCAGGCGTTCATACGCGCGAGCGGTGCAAACTCACGCATCGTGAACCCCCACATCCGGGTCACGCCCGTGGAGTGCATTGATCCGCTCGCGGAGCGCGTTGGCCTCATCGGCGTGGTGCAGGTCATCGCGCAGCCGCAGCGCATCCGCCCAGCGTGCGGCGGCATCCTCCTTGCGCCCCTGCTCATCGTGCAGATCACCGAGGCGCTCCAGCGCACGTGCGATCCCGATCGTATCAGTTTCGCGGTGAGCGATACTCAGCGCGCGGTCGTAGAATTCCTCGGCTTGCGGCAGGCGGTGCAGCGAGCGCGAAGCATCACCCAGATTCATCAGCGCGATCGTGTGACCGCGTGGATTTTGTACCAGCTCTTGCAGATCGCGCGCGCGCTCGAAGTTGCTGAGCGACTGCTGGTGTTTGCCAAGCCGCCGCGCGATCATCCCCAGCACGGTAAACGAGCGCGCCTGGCCGACCAGATCGTTGAGCCGTTCGCGCAGCCGCAGACCTTCTTCTGCCGAAACGAGCGCGTCGGCCGGACGATTCTGATCGAGCAGCGAGAGCGCCAGTTTGTCTTTGAGCATCGCCTGACCAACGAGGTAGCCGCGCCCCTGATCGAGGCTGAGTGCGCGCGTATAAAACGTAAACGCCTCGCGCCCGCTGCCAAGGACGCGGTACAGATCGCCGATACTGGTGAGCACGCGCGCCAGTTGCACCTTATCATCGCGCTGTTCGTGCTCCTCGCGTGCGAGCTGGAGTTGTTGGAGCGCCTCAAGATGGCGGCCCTGCAGCTGGTGCGTTTTTGCCAGATGCAGACGAATCTCGTTCTCCACATCGGCCAGATCGTAGCGATCGGCGAGATCCTGCGCGCGCCGCAGCGATGTCTCGGCGGCAGCAAGCTGGCCAAGTTCACGTTGCATACGGCCGATCGCCATCTCGGCGCGCGTCTCAGCGGCGGGGTTGGCGTGGCGTTGTGCCGCACGGCGCATGCGGCGCGCGTATTCGAGCCCTTCGGCATACTGGCCGCCAAACTCCAGCACCGCCAGCGCAAGGGTACTGGCGCGCAGATCGTGAGTCGACTGATCGGCGACCGGTAGCCGTTCGATCAACATCAGCGCGCGTTCAGCCCAGCGGCGCGCGCCAACAAAATCGAGCCGGGTGACCATCAATTCAGCCACCTCGAGCGCGACATCGGCCGCCGGCGCGTATGCTTCGGCCTGTTCCCAGTGCCAGGCGAGGGTCTCGCGCCAGCCCTCGGGTGTACTCTCACGCGGGCGGTAGCGCGCCGCCAGTTCTTCGGCGACGCGGCGGTGAAAGGCACGTAGCCCATCGATTGTCATATGCCCCTCACCGTTTGCAGTGTACGTTGGTCACGCACGAGCTGGCCGACGCGGTTGCTATCGCCGGCGCCCAGCGTCAGCAGCACATCACCGGGCTGCAGCAGCATACCGATTGTTTCGGCGGCCTGCGCCACAGACCCGACGGCACGCGCATCGATGTGATCGAGACTGCTCGCCAGTTTTGCCGCCGTGATCGCCGGATCGTGTGGTTCGCGTGCGGCGTAGACATCGCCGATACAGACCAGATCAGCATCGACAAAGGCGCTGCGCCAGTCATCGAACAGCGCGCGCGTGCGCGAGTACGTATGCGGCTGCAGATAGACCACCAGCCGCCGACCGGGAAAACGCGTGCGCGCGGCGGCGAGCGTCGCGCGCACTTCGGTCGGATGGTGCGCGTAATCATCGATCAGCAACACGCCATCGGCGTCGCCGAGCACCTCAAAGCGCCGACCAACGCCACGGTAGGCGGCGAGTCCGGCAGCACAGGCAGCAAATGACGCGCCGAGCAATTGCGCGGCCGCGATCGCGCAGAGCGCATTGCGCACATTGTGGACACCACTCAAATGTGTGGTACAGGTGCCAAGCAGCCGCATCGCAAAGCGTGTGCGATCGTAGTGCCAGACATCAAAGACCGTCCCTGATGCAGTCGCACGAACGGACGAAGCGGCCAGATCGAGCGGTGCGCGGCGGCACGAGACCGGGTCGCTGGCGATTGCCGCATCGATGCCGACGTGAACCGCACCTGGCAGATCGGTGGCACGCAGTGCGCCCTGGTCATCGGCACAGATAACCACCCGCTGTGGATCGCGCACCTGACGCACAAACTGATGGAACGCCGCATCGACATCGGCGGCGACCGGGTAGATATCGACGTGATCCCACTC
>JAYUYF010000006.1:0-5857 GCA_043752605.1 Roseiflexaceae bacterium | reverse complement strand
GGTCGAGGCGCAGCGACTGGGCTACGATGTCACGGGCGTGGAATATTCGAGTTCGGCCGCAGCGTATTCACAGCAGCTACTTGGCGCTGGTCGGATCGTCTGTGGCGAGATTGAGAGTGTTGCACGTGCCGTCGAGACCTTTGATATCATCGCGATTTCGGATGTCATTGAGCATACGCGCAACCCGGTCGATTTCCTAGCGCAGATACATCGCCTGCTCAAACCCGGTGGCACGCTCTTTATTGCAACACCATCGCTCGATTCGTGGTCGGCGCGGCTCTTGCAGCAACGTTGGATGGAGTTCAAGCCCGAGCACCTCACGTACTTCGATTCACAGACGATTCAACACGCACTCTTTCAGTCGCATTTTGGCGACATGATTGTGCGCCCGTGTCGTAAGATTCTCAACCTTGGCTATGTTGCGCATCACTTCGAGCGGTTCCGCGTACCGCTGGTGAGTGAGTTGGTCACAGCATTTGCCGCGCTCACACCTCAATCGCTTCGCGATGCAAATATACCAATCGTTGCCAGTGGCATGAATGTGTTTGCAACTGCAAAACTGCCAGTCGAACGCCGCTTGCTTTCGATCATTATTCCAGCCTTCAACGAATCGGCGACGATTGCAACCGTGCTCGATGCGGTAATCACGAAACACGTGGCCGATCTCGATATCGAAATCATTGTCGTCGAGAGTAATTCGGGTGACGACACGCGTACAATCGTACAGCGTTATGCCGATCATCCCCGTGTACGGGTGATTCTCGAAGACAAGCCGCGTGGCAAGGGGCACGCCGTACGTACTGGTCTGGCGCACGCCACCGGCGATTTTATCCTGATTCAGGATGCTGATCTCGAATATGATCTCGAAGATTACGATATCTTGCTCGAGCCGCTGGTGCAGGGCCGCGAGGCGTTTGTGCTCGGCGCACGCCACGGCGGTAGTGCGTGGAAGATGCGCCACTTTGCGGATAATCAATTGATGAGTACCGCGCTCAATGGTGGTCACTGGTTCTTTACGACGCTCGTCAATGTCCTGTTTGGGCAGCGTCTCAAGGATCCATTCACGATGTACAAAGTCTTCCGGCGTGATTGTCTGACCGGCCTGACATTCGAGTGTAATCGGTTCGACTTCGATTATGAACTGCTGATCAAGCTGGTGCGCAAAGGCTATAAACCAGTCGAAATCCCGGTCAATTACTCGTCGCGCTCGTTTCGCGAGGGCAAGAAAGTCTCAGTCTGGCGCGATCCGTTGACCTGGTTTCGTGCGCTGGCAAAGTTACGGGTTGCCACAATAGACCCGCTGGCCGAAGTAGCACGCCAACGACGAGCAGCACGCGAACAGGGAGAGCAAGCATAATGCGCTATTTTGTTACCGGCGGTGCGGGCTTTATCGGCAGCACGCTGGTGGATCGGTTGCTGGCCGAGGGCCACAGCGTCACCGCGTACGATAACTTCGCCACCGGGCAACGGCCATTCGTCGCGCAGGCATTGGCACATCCAAACTATACGCTCGTCGAAGCCGACCTGCTCGATCTACCACGTCTCACCACTGCGCTGGCCGGGCACGATCTGGTCTTCCATCTGGCGGCCAACGCCGATGTACGCTTTGGCACCGACCACCCGCGCCGCGACCTCGAACAAAATACGATCGCAACCCACAACGTGCTCGAAGCCATGCGCGCCAACGGTGTCCGGCGGATTGCATTCTCCTCCACCGGCTCGGTGTATGGTGAACCTGAGGTCTTCCCGACGCCCGAGAACGCGCCGTTCCCAGTGCAAACATCGCTGTATGCCGCCTCAAAACTGGCAGGCGAAGGGTTGATCAGCGCCTATTGCACCGGGTTTGGCTTCCAGGGTTATATCTTTCGTTTTGTCTCAATCCTTGGCGAGCGCTATACCCACGGCCACGTGTTCGATTTCTACAAGCAGCTACGCGCAGACCCGACCCGGCTGCGCGTGCTTGGCAACGGCCAGCAACGTAAGAGCTACCTGTATGTGCAGGATTGCGTCGATGCGATGCTGACGGTAATCGACAAATCTGAAGCACCCGTCGCGGTGTACAACCTTGGCACCGACGAGTACTGTCAGGTGAATGACTCGATCGGCTGGATCTGCGAGCACCTTGGTCTCGCACCCGAACGGCAATACACCGGTGGCGAGCGCGGCTGGATCGGCGATAGCCCGTTCATCTTTCTCGATACCGCAAAAGTACGTGCCCTCGGCTGGCGACCAAAACTAACGATCCACGAAGGTGTGCGGAAGACGGTCGCATATCTGAGCAGCGAGCCGTGGGTGCTACAGGAGCGTAGCTAAATGCGTGTTGTGGTGTATGGTCTCTGGCATCTTGGATGTGTCACCGCCGCGTGCGTCGCTGCGGCGGGCAACGATGTCGTCGGTCTCGACCGCGATGCTACAGTGGTCGAAGCATTACAACGTGGTGAGCCGCCGTTGTACGAGCCCGGCCTCGCCGAGTTGATCACCAGCGAATTGGCATCGGAGCGAATACGATTTACCACCGACGCACGCGATGCCCTGCACGATGTCGAGATTGTCTGGGTCACCTTCGATACGCCCGTCGATGACTCCGATGTTGCCGATGTCGCATTTGTCCGTGCCGAGCTTGAAGCGATTGCCGATGCCATTCCTGCTGGTGTGCTGGTACTCGTCTCCTCGCAAGTACCGGTAGGCTTTACTGGTAGCCTCGAACGCGATTGGATAGCACGCGGCGTGCGATTTGCAGTGTCGCCGGAAAATCTGCGGCTTGGCAAGGCAATCGAGGTATTTCGTACTGCTGAACGCGTGATTGTCGGCGTACGGTCGGATACGGATCGTCCGATACTCAATGCCCTGTTTGCGCCGTTTACCACGCGCATCGAATGGATGAGCGTTGAGTCAGCGGAGATGGCAAAGCACGCGCTCAATGCGTTTCTTGCGACCTCGGTCACATTTATCAACGAACTCGCCCGCCTGTGCGAAGTGCTTGGTGCCGATGCAAAAGAGGTCGAGCGCGGTCTCAAGAGCGAAGCACGGATCGGGCCAAAGGCATATCTCTCGCCGGGCGCTGCATTTGCAGGCGGTACACTGGCACGCGACGTACGTTTTCTTACTACGTTTGGCGAACAGTACGGCCTGGCAACACCGCTGTTTGCCGGGGTTCTTGCGAGCAACGAGCTCCACAAAGGCTGGTTGCAGCACGCGGTATCGACAGCATTGCAATCGGTGGTTGCGCCTACAGTTGCGGTGCTCGGACTTACGTATAAACCTGGCACAAGTACACTGCGGCGTTCTTCGGCGATCGAGCTTTGTCGATGGCTACACGCGCAGGGGATCGCTGTACGTGGCTTTGATCCAGCGGTGCGCAATCTCCCCGACGATCTCACGACGGTGATCGAGCTTGCAACAACGGCAGAGACAGCACTTGCTCATGCCGATCTGGCGGTGATTGCGACCGAATGGCCCGAGTTCCGCGCGCTGACGACCGAGCCGTTCTTCGCGATGCGCAATCGAACCGTCATCGATCAGAATCGGTTGCTTGCTGGAACGCTTGGAACCGACCCACGCATCCAGTATATTGCGACTGGTACGCCCGCACGAATCTCGCAACCTCGGGAGGAGCAATAATGAACCTTGCTGGGCGCTCTGCGCTGATCACCGGCGGCAACCAGGGGCTCGGTCGCGCAATTGCCGAGTCCTTCGTGCGCGCGGGTGCACACGTACTGATCACCGCACGCAGCGAAGCACTGCTCGAAACCGCGCGCGCGGAACTTGCTGCAATCGCACAGCCGACGCAGAAAATCGCAGCCTTACGCGCCGATGTGAGCAATGCGGAGGATTGTGTACGCTCTGTTGCTTACGCGGAAGAACGTTTTGGTGGGCTCACGGTGCTGGTGAACAATGCCGGTGTCTACGGCCCAATGGGACCAATCGAAACAATCGATTGGGACGCGTGGGTTCAGGCGATGCAGATCAACCTGTTTGGTACCGTCCTCATGTGTCGCGCTGCTATTCCCGTAATGCGTCGCCAGAGCTACGGCAAGATCATCAACCTCTCAGGTGGTGGCGCGACCGCACCATTGCCACGCATCAGTGCCTATGCCGCATCAAAAGTGGCGGTCGTTCGCCTGACCGAGACCTTCGCCGAAGAACTCAAAGACGCACGGATTGATGTTAATGCAATAGCACCCGGTGCGCTCAATACGCGTCTGCTCGATGAAGTGCTCGCCGCTGGCCCTGATGCCGTTGGCCAGGGCTTTTACGAGCGCTCGTTGAAACAACGCGACCAGGGTGGCGCACCGATCGACAAGGGCGCGGCGCTTGCGGTCTGGCTTGCATCCGCCGCGAGCGATGGTATCAGCGGGCGGCTGCTCAGCGCGCTCTGGGATCCGTGGGCCACGCTCGGCGAACGGCGCGAACAACTGGCGAAATCCGATATCTACACGCTGCGGCGGATCGTGCCCGAAGACCGTGGCGAGAAGTGGGACGTATGAAGCTGCGAACGGCGATCATCGGCTGCGGGCTGATCGGCCAGAAACGTGCGCGCGCGCTCCAGGGCCACCCGCTGGTTGTGGCCGCCGATCTCAATCCCGCACGCGCGCAGGCGCTCGCCGCACAGTATTCTGGCGCGCAGGTGCTCGACTGGCAGGCGGCGGTGACCAGCCCGGACGTGGATCTGGTGATCGTCGCCACCACCAACGATGCGCTGGCAGCGGCGACGCTCGCTGCGGTGCAGGCTGGCAAACACGTACTGGTCGAGAAACCGGCCGGGCGCCAGGCGAGCGACCTCGATGCGATCATCGCAGCGGCAGAAGCGACGGGCGTGGTGGTCAAGGTTGGTTTCAACCACCGCTTCCACCCGGCATTTCGCAGGGCGCGCACGATCTTCGCTAGTGGCGTACTTGGCCAGTTGATGTACATCCGCGCGCGCTACGGCCACGGTGGGCGCGTCGGCTACGACCGCGAGTGGCGCGCCGACCCAAGGATCGCGGGCGGCGGCGAGATGCTCGACCAGGGCGTGCATCTGATCGACCTCGCGCGCTGGTTTGCTGGCGATTTCAGTGAGGTCAGCGGCCATATCGGCACCTATTTCTGGGATATGCCGGTCGAAGACAACGGCTTTGCGCTGCTCAAAACCGCAGGCGGGCAGGTGGCCTGGCTGCACGCCAGCTGCACCGAGTGGAAGAACACCTTTAGCTTTGAGATCTTTTGCCGTGATGGCAAATTGCAGATCGATGGCCTCGGCGGCAGCTACGGTACCGAGCGGCTGACGCATTATCAGATGCTGCCGCAGATGGGGCCGCCCGAGACGACGGCCTGGGAATACCCCGGCGAAGACACCTCGTGGCGGGATGAGTTCGCACATATGGTAGAATGCATCGCCGAACGAGCCGAGCCGTCTGGAAACCTGCGCGATGCGCGGGCCGCGCTTGCGATCATCGGCGAGCTGTACCGGCAGTCGGGTCGGAGCTACGAGTTGTAGGAATGGATCATGATCATTGCGCGCAGCCCGCTGCGGATCTCTCTTGGTGGCGGCGGCACCGATCTGCCGTCGTATTATCGCCGTCATAGTGGATTCTTGATCGCTGCGGCAATCGATAAGTATGTGTATATCACCCTGCACCAGACCTTTGTGCAGGAACTGATCATCAAATACTCCAAGCTCGAACGCGTGCAAAACGCGGGTGAGGTGCAGCACCCGATCATCCGCGAGGCGCTGCAATTGCTCAATATTCACGAGCCCAATATCGAGATCACCAGCATGGCCGATATCCCGGCCGGTACTGGCCTCGGCTCGTCTGGCAGCTTCACTACCGCGCTGCTCAAAACACTGCATACCTACCGCAAGAATCTGGTGCATCCG
>JAYUYF010000005.1:0-2281 GCA_043752605.1 Roseiflexaceae bacterium | reverse complement strand
TTTGCACGCGGTGAGATCCGGGTACTCGTGTCGAAGCCGAGCATCTGTGGATTTGGCATGAATTTTCAGGTATGCCACAACATGGCGTTTGTCGGTTTATCAGATAGTTTCGAGCAAATAGATCAGGCAATTCATCGTTGCTACCGCTACGGTCAGACACAGGCGGTTGACGTGCATATGATTGTCAGTGACCGCGAAGGGGCGGTCGTGCGCAATATCGAGCGCAAGCGCGCGGCGATGGCGACGATGACTGATGCGCTGGTGCGGCACGTCCAAGTCCACGCCGACGCATCCGCACTCACCCGCCAGACATTGACGTACGCACCCACGAACATAATTCGTATTCCCGCATGGCTTGTCTCAGAAAGGACATCCGCATGACCACTATTGTCAATCAATTTCATGGCGATCGATTTGTTGCCTATCACGGTGATTGTGTTGAAATTGTCTCGGCACTTCCCACGGCCAGCGTGGATTACAGCATCTATTCGCCGCCGTTTGCATCGCTGTATACGTACAGTGCGAGCGACCGCGATATGGGCAACTCCCGTTCGGGTGATGAGTTTGCGGAGCACTACCGCTATCTCGTAGCCGAGCTGTTGCGTGTAACGAAGCCGGGGCGGCTCGTGAGTGTGCATTGTATGCAACTTCCGGCCAGTAAGCAGCACGACGGATTTATCGGCCTGAAAGACTTTCGCGGCGAACTCATCCGCATGCACCAGGAGGCTGGATTTATCTATCATAGCGAGGTTGTGATCTGGAAAGATCCGGTAGTGGCAATGCAGCGCACCAAAGCACTGGGCTTGCTCTACAAACAGATCCGCAAGGATAGCGCGATGTGCCGCCAGGGTATCCCGGACTATCTCGTGACATTTCGCGCGCCCGGTGTCAATCCCGATCCGGTCACCAAGACAAGCGATACATATGGCGTCGATCTGTGGCAACAGGACGCATCGCCGGTCTGGAACCCGGAGGATATGCCGGTTTCCGACCGCTACGCCGATCCGGTTTGGATGGATATCAATCCGAGCGACACGCTACAAAAGGGAAGCGCGCGCGAGCATCCGGACGAGAAACATATCTGTCCGCTGCAACTGCCGGTCATTCGGCGCGCGGTACGGCTCTGGACAAATCCGGGCGATGTCGTGCTGACGCCGTTTGGTGGTATTGGTAGTGAAGGGTATGAATCGGTACGAATGGGACGGCGGGCGGTATTGGCAGAGCTCAAAACGAGCTACTATGGTCAACTCGTGGCGAATATGCAGCGCGCGGAGATTGAGTACGCAACGCCAAAATTATTCGACGTAGACCTGTGACCGGCGCAGACGGCTACGTGTTCGTCGGCTTCCCGCGCGGCGATGCAGCCGCCGTGATCGCGGGGTACAGCGGACGGGTGCCAGATCCGTGGCAATCAGGGGAGGGGATGTGATGCGCGTACTTGTGGCGTGCGAGTACAGCGGGCGCGTCCGCGATGCGTTTCGCGCACATGGACACGATGCGTGGTCGTGCGACCTGCTGCCAACAGAGCAGCCGGGGCCGCACTACCGCGAGGATGTGCGCAATGTGATTGGCGACGGCTGGGACGTGCTGATTGCGCACCCGCCGTGTACACATCTGGCGGTGAGCGGCGCGCGCCACTTTGCGGCCAAACGCACCAGCGGGGTGCAGGCCGATGCGCTGGCGTTTGTACGGATGTTGCTCGACTGCACCATCCCGCACATCGCGCTGGAAAATCCGGTCAGCATCATCAGTACGCAGATTCGCAGGCCGGATCAGATTATTCAACCATGGCAGTACGGACACGGCGAGACGAAGGCTACGTGCCTCTGGCTGAAAGGACTGCCGCCGCTTGTGCCAACAGTTATTGTGACAGGTCGCGCGCCGGTCGTGCATCGCATGCCTCCGTCGCCCGAGCGGTGGAAAAATCGGAGTCGCACATATGCTGGCATTGCCGCAGCGATGGCTGCGCAGTGGGGGCACGTTGCCACAGCGCCCGCCGCCACACAACTGCGGCTTGACATCACCGACCCGCTCATCGCCCGCGCCGCAGATCACGGCCTGACGCTGGAGCGGCGCGGATTAACCTACGTGTTCGTCGGCTTCCCGCGCGGCGATGCGTGCGTCGGGAGTGCGGCGGCGGCGGGGGCGTATTTGGATCGGCATTATACGGGAGGGACGACGCGATGAGTGAGACGCCACAGATCACGCCGCCACGCATTGAGGTGCGCGTGGTCACGCCGGAGATTGCGACACGCTGGCTCAGTCAGCATCAATTCGCGCG
>JAYUYF010000004.1:0-2282 GCA_043752605.1 Roseiflexaceae bacterium | reverse complement strand
CCCCGCCACCGCGATCCCGGCGATTGCCGAGGCACCTGCCGAGGAGTTGCGCCCGGCGCGGCTGCCGGCCACGGCGGCACCGTTCGTGTTCAACCTCGGCTGGGGGCTACTTGGCGTGCTACTGGTGACATTTGGCGCACTGGTAGGCTATGCGCCAGCCCGTATTGTGCGGCGTGTCACCAACGACAACGAGTTGCTGGCCGCGTTGCTGGGGATTTGACCGGGTGACCAGTGGCCAGGTGACCAGGTGACCAGGTGACCAGGTGACTCTCTGCACGATTACATCTATCGTGTCACCCGGTCACCTGGTCAGAGATGGTGTATCATAGCTTCTACGGATCCACACAGCCCGCAGGAGCCGCTGATGGACAATCTCGATGACGAGCAATGGATGGTACTGCGTGCGGTGCTTGACCGCATGGTTCCCGCCGATGACTTCCCCGCTGCATGCGCAAATGGCGTTGATCGGTACCTTACGCAGCAGTTTGCCGGTGATCTTGCACCACTACTGCCGTTCTACCGTGCCGGGCTCGCTGCGCTGGCAGCCGAGTCGCTGGCGGCGCACGAAACGCCCTTTGCTGCGCTCGATGCTGCTGCGCAGGATGCAGTGTTGCATGCGATCGAGCGGGGCGCAGTGCGGACGAGCTGGGATGTCGAGCCACGCCGCTTTGTCGCACTCATCGCACAACACGCTATCGAAGGGTATTACAGCGATGCGGGCAATGGCGGCAACGCAACTGGCGCGAGCTGGCGCATGCTGGGATTTGTGGTGACGGCATGACCTACGATGTGATTGTGGTCGGCGCGGGTGCCGGTGGTGGTGTGGCTGCGGGTGTGCTGGCCGAGGCGGGCAAGCGTGTGCTGCTACTCGAACGTGGCCGCGCGCAGGATTTTGCCAGTACCCCGCGCGATCATCTGCGCAACCATCGGCTGGCACAGTATGGCCAGAACACTGGCCCGGATAGAGGTAATCCGCGCGCGTTCCTGCCGCGTGATGGTGATGAATATGCGGTGCCGCCACACGCCCCCGAGTACCACAACAATGCGGTGGCCGTGGGTGGCGGCACGCTGGTATACGGCGCACAGGCCTGGCGTTTCTTACCTCAGGATTTCTGTATGGCCAGCGTCTACGGTGTGCCAGCAGGCAGTTCGCTGGCCGATTGGCCGATCGGCTATGCTGATCTGGCGCCGTACTATGCGCGCGCCGAACGCGAGATCGGTGTGGCGGGTGAGAGCGTACTCAGCAGTGCGCTCTGGCCACGCGCCGAGGCCTACCCCATGCCACCGCTACCGATCAATGCGCAGGGGCGCGCGATGCGGCGTGGTGGCGGGGCGCTGGGGTGGGATGTGCTGAGCGTGCCGCTAGCGATCAATTCGGAGCCGTATCAGGGGCGCCCGGCGTGCGTCAATTGCCAGCACTGCCCAGGGTTTACCTGCCCGGTCGATGCAAAAAATGGTACGCAGAATACGCTCATCCCGCGCGCGCTGGCGAGCGGCCGCTGCGAGTTGCGCACCGATTTGATGGTGACGCGCCTGCTGTTGAGCGCTGCCGGGCGCGTGCTGGGTGTGCGCGCGATCGATGTTGCCGGGGCGGAGCACGAACTGCGCGCCGATACCGTCGTGCTGGCGGCGGGCGCGATCGAGACACCACGGCTGTTGCTCAACAGCACCTCGGCGCACGAGCCACAGGGTGTGGGCAACAACAGCGACCAGGTCGGCCGTCATTTGCAGGGGCACGTCTACCCCGGCGTCTCGGCGATCATGGATCACGTAGTCTACGACGGCATCGGGCCGGGGGCCTGCAGCGCGGTGGTACGCTTCAATCACGCCAACGACAGTATCGTGGGTGGTGGCATGCTGGCGGATGAATTTATCGTGTTGCCGGTGATCTTTGCCAAACGTAATCTGCCGCCCGACGTACCGCGCTGGGGCCAGGCGCACAAGCACTTTATGCGTGAAGCCTACCCGCGCCATATCCGGATCACCGGGCCGGTGCAGGATATTCCCAGCCCCGATTCACGCGTGCGGCTCTCGCCCGGCGTGCGTGATCGCTTTGGCGTGCCGGTGGCGCAACTCTCGGGCACGACGCACCGCGAGACGATCCGTACTGCGGCGTTTATGTACGAACGCGCGCAAGAATGGCTGGTGGCGGCGGGCGCGATACGGATGTGGGGTGCGCCGCCGACGCTCGGCTTGAGCGCCGGGCAGCATCAGGCGGGGACGTGTCGGATGGGCGATGATCCGGCCGCGTCGGTGGTCGATGCGCGCGGCCGGGTCCACGG
>JAYUYF010000003.1:0-5867 GCA_043752605.1 Roseiflexaceae bacterium | reverse complement strand
GTGCGCTGGCGGGTGGCGCGCTGCCTGGTGCGGCGGATGATAATGACGTGGTGCGCAACCGTGAGGTGCTCGCTGCTGATGCCGATCCCGCAGCGCTGCCAAACGATGCCGGGCGCGCGGCGGTCTACGAGACGCCACCGATTGACGATACACCGGTTATCAGCAATCTGCGCCCCGGTGCGCAGGTACCGCCAGCAGCCACATCCGTGCCTGCCCCCGCTACGCCGGTACCGGCGGGTGGCAGCACCCCCGGTTGGTGTGGCAACGGGTGCTGCGGCGATACCTGCGGCAGCCGCGCCAATCGCTGCAGTACCAGCTGCTGCCCAGTTTGCTGCGGTTGCCCCCGTCGCGGTGGCGGTGGCTCCTGTGGCGGCTGGCGTTGCGGGTGCGGCCCCGATTGCCGCAGCACCAGCTGCCGCAGCCGCCGGTATCGCCGGGCCGTTGAACTGGATCATTCCGGCCGGTGCGCTGGCGGCAATGCTTGTCGGCTTTCTCGGCTTTGCCTTTGGTGGCGCGGCCGCGAACTCAAACCGTTCGGTCGCTGCCGCACCGACATCGACGACGCTTGTGCTGCCCACGGTTGCGCGGGCGGCGGTGCTGCCAATTGTCGTACCGCCGACGGCGACTGTTGCTGTGACTGCCTCCCGGCGACGGCGGCGGTAGCTGCCGCAACGCCAACGCGTGTCCCGTCAACCGCGACCGTCGCGGCTGCCTCCAGCACATCGGCCGCAGCAATCGCGGTTGTCACGACCAGTACACCAGCGGCAGCAGGTGCGGCCACCAGCACGCCCGCCGCAACAGTCGCGGTTGTCACGACCAGTACACCAGCGGCAGCAGGTGCGGCCACGAGCACACCAGCGGCAGTGGCAGCGGGAGCAGCCACGAGCACAGCGGCAGCGGGCGCGGCAGGTGCGGCCACAAATACACCGGCGGCAGCGGGGGCAACCAACACGTCGGCTGCTTCAACCGCAACAGTAGCGGCACCGACGGTGACCGTGGCTGCTTCTACCGCGACCGTGGCCACAACCGCAACAGTGGCGGCATCAGTGACTGTCGCTGCGACCCGTACCCCGCTAGCAGCGGCGACGGCGGCCACCGCAGCAGGCGCTGCGACGGCGACCCCCGGTGCTTTGGCCGCTGGTGTCATTCCGGCATCGCTGCCCAATACCAGCGGTGACAGCGATGCGGTGCTGGTCGTCACTATCGCGGGTACCAGTGCGTTTGTGGCCGGTGCGTGGTTGCGGCGGCGACGGCGGTAGCGACGCGGTGATGGTAAAGACGCAACATTCCGCGTCTTTACCCTGACCAGGCTGCTCCATGCCGCCCGCGCTGACCCCGATTACGTGGCGTGAGTCGACACATTCCTGTGATACCATATCCGCGCTATATTACAACACTGGGAGGGTTCGATGGATTCACGGCAGCCAACCGCGCTCGATGATTTTCTATTCGATCTACGCGGCTATCTTTTCCTGGAGCAGGCGGTCGAACCCGCGCTCGTTGATGCGCTCAACGCAGCGTTCGATGCCTTTCCACACCTCGAATACGGCGAATGGTGGGGCAACGCCCAGCGCCGCGATTATAACGGCGCAACCGGTTTCGAGCTCCACAACTGTGTCGAGGTCGGCGCACCGTTCGAGCAGTTGATCGACCATCCGGGCTACATCAACTATTTGCGGCGCTACTGTGGCGAGGCAGAAAGCTACATTCAGGGTCTCTTCATCGATGAGTGCATCGCCTCGACCCGGCGCTCGGGTGGCCACCATCCCGTCCATTCGGGCGGCTACCAGGGTGCGGTGCGCGGTGCATACGGATACCAGGATGGCGTGTTTCGCTGTGGCCAGTGCAATATCATCCTCGCGCTCACCGATATCGGCGAGGGTGATGGCGCGACGATGGTGATCCCGGGCTCGCACAAATCGCGCTTTCCGCACCCCAATCAGGGCGATTACGGCAAGCTCGACCGCATGGATGCGCTCGATGGCGCGGTGCCGGTGCATATGAAAAAGGGTGACGCGCTGCTGTTTGTCGATGGTCTGATGCACGGCGGCAGCAGCCGCACAAACCCGGGCGAGCGGCGCGTCACGATCTTTCGCTATGGGCCGCTCTGGGCCAGCACCCGTTTTGGCTTCGAATATTCGCAGCCGCTGCTTGACCGGCTCACACCCGAACGGCGCAAATTGCTCCAGCCCGTCACACCAAATCGCCCGCCGACGCGGTAGAATGCAGTATGCTGTGTCCGCTGCGTCCGATTGATAATGACACCCCCTCTCCCGTGCCGGGAGAGGGGACGGGGGTGAGGGCTGAACACACGACGTATTAAACCTGAGATCATGAGCCCGGCTGGCTACTGGCCACAACTCGAAGCCGCGATCGAGGCCGGGGCAGACGCGGTCTATTTCGGGTTGAAGCATTTTACCGCGCGCGCCAAGGTTGGCTTCGGGCTTGATGAGTTGCCCGATGTGATGACCACGCTGCACCGCCGTGGTGTGCGCGGCTATGTGACATTCAACACCCTGATCTTTGCACACGAGATCGCTGAAGCCGCGCGTACGCTCGCCGCGATCGCGGCCGCCGATGCCGATGCGGTGATCGTGCAGGATATCGGCATCGCGCAGTTATCGCGCCAGATCGCACCCGATCTCGAAGTCCACGGCAGCACGCAGATGAGCGTCACCAGCGCCGAGGGTGTGGATCTCGCGCGCCGTTTTGGTGCCAGCCGCGTGGTGCTCGGCCGCGAGTTATCGCTCGCCGAGATCCGCCAGATCGTCGATGCCACCGATTGCGAGATCGAGATGTTTGTCCATGGTGCGCTGTGTGTCTCGTACTCGGGTCAGTGCTTCTCCTCCGAAGCGTGGGGCGGGCGCAGCGCCAACCGCGGTAAGTGCGCACAGGCCTGCCGCCTGCCCTACACGCTGCTGGTCGATGATGCCGTGCGCCCGCTGGGTGATGCGCGCTACCTGCTCTCGCCGGGCGACCTGTACGCGCTGCACGAAGTGCCGCAGATCATCGATCTGGGCGTCTCGGCGATCAAAATCGAGGGGCGCTACAAAGACAGCGATTACGTGGCGCTCACCACCGCAGCATACCGCAAAGCGGTCGATGAAGCGTGGGCCGGCTTGCCGCTCAGCATCACGCCCGCCGAGGAGTTGCAACTCGAACAGGTCTACTCGCGCGGACTCGGGCCATTCTTTGTGGCTGGCACCAATCATCAGACCGTGGTCGATGGCCGTGCGCCGCGCCATCGTGGCGTGCAGATCGCACAGGTGGTCGAGGTGCGCGATGATACGGTGCTGGTGCGTCCGGCTGCGGCGCACGCTATCGCACCGCTGAAGGCGGGTGACGGCCTGGTGTTCGACGCCGCAGACTGGCGCAGCCCCGAGCAGCGCGAAGAAGGTGGCCGCGCGTATGGCGTCGATGTTGCCGAAGATGGTCTGCTCGCGGTGCGCTTTGGCGCGGGTGCGATCGATACCACACGCATCCGTGCGGGCGACCTGCTCTGGCGCACCAGCGACCCTGACCTGGCGCAGGCCGCCCGGCCCTATCTGGATCCCGATGCGCCGGTGTCGCGGCAGGCCGTCGATGTGCATGTCACCGCACAGGTGGGCGAGACGCTGGTGCTGCAGTGGTCGCTGGCTGCGCACCCACACGTGACGGCTACCGTCGCGGGGGCGGTACCGCTGGCCCCGGCACAGAAGAATGCGCTCAGCGAGGATCATCTGCGCGCGCAGCTCGGGCGGCTTGGTGGCACACCCTACACGCTGGGTGCGCTCACACTCGATCTGGTGGGAACCCCGTTTGTGCCCGCCAGCGTGCTCAACGACCTGCGCCGCGCGGCGGTAGAGCAACTCGTCGACCGGCAGATGCGCCCGCGTACCCAGCGCGTGTACGATGCCGATACGTTGGTGGCTGCCGCGATGGCGCGCTCCACCCGGCCCGCCGCGCCGCTGGCGCAACCGGCATTGCATCTGCTGGTACGTACGCCCGAGCAACTCGACGCGGCGATCGGCCTGCGTCCAGCGAGCATCACCCTCGATTACCTCGAACTGTACGGGTTGCGCCCGGCCGTCGAGCGCGTACAGGCCGCCGGGATCGACGTGCGCGTGGCGAGCCCGCGCGTGCTCAAACCGAGTGAGCAGCGCATCGTCCATTTTCTCAAAAAGCTGGGCTGCGCGGTGCTGGTGCGCTCGGGTGGCTTGCTCGAAGCGCTGCGCGGCGATGATGCGCCCGAGTTGCTGGGTGATTTCAGCCTGAATGCGGCGAACGTGCTGACGGCGCAGGCGCTGCTCGATCTGGGCATGCAGCGTATCACGCCGACACACGACCTGAACGCAGCGCAGGTGGCCAATCTGGCGGCCGCACTTGGCGCTGACCGGGTCGAGGTGATCGCCTACCACCACCTGCCCGTGTTCCACACCGAGCACTGTGTCTTCTGCCGGTTTCTCTCGCGTGGCACGAGCTACAAAGATTGTGGTCATCCGTGCGAAACGCACCGCGTCGCGCTGCGCGATGATCAGGGCCGCGCACACCCGGTCATGGCCGATGTCGGCTGCCGCAACACCGTGTTTGGTGCCGAGGCGCAGGAGGCCAGCCGCCACCTCGCGGCCTGGCGCGCGGCCGGGATTGTGCATTACCGGCTCGAATTCGTGCACGAGACCGCCGCACAGGTCGAGCAGGTCGGCCGCGCGTGGCAAGCGGCGCTCAGCAGCGCGATTGATGCCGCCGAGCTCACCCGCCGCCTGGCGCGCGTGGCACCGCAGGGCACAACCGAAGGCAGTCTGTTTGTACCCGATGGCTACATGACGATCCCGTTGATGACGTGAGGGCGGGGCGGGGCGGGGCGGGATTGGTGCAGGATCGGCGCGGTGTAGGGGTTGGTGCGGGATCGGCGCGGTGTAGGGATCGGCGCGGTGTAGGGGCAAAGCATTCGTACGCGGATTGCAAGCCGCGTACGAATGCTTTGCCCTTACAATCGCGCCCGCCGCCGCCCACCGCGCAGCAAGCTGCGCGACTCCCCTCTCCGTATCGGAGAGGGGTTGGGGGTGAGGTTCTACCCCGCCCGTCCGTCACCGTGTCATTCTCAGTGTGATTCGAAAGAGGACGCAATGTCAGCGCAGACCCCCTTCATCCTTGGCGTCAACTACTGGCCGCGCCGCAAGGCCATGTTCTGGTGGCGCGATTTCGATGCCGCCGAGGTGCGCGAGGAATTTGGTGTCATCCGCGATCTGGGGCTGCGCCTGGTGCGGATCTTCCTGCTGTGGGATGATTGGCAGCCAACCCCAGACCACGTCGACCCGGCGTGCCTCGCGAACCTGGGTACGGTCTGCGATATCGCCGCCGAATTCGGGTTGCAATTAGACATAACATTCTTCACCGGGCATATGAGCGGGCCAAACTGGGCGCCGCGCTGGCTGCTCGGTGGTGCGCCGCAACCCGGCGCGCTGCGGCTCGTGTCAGATGGGCAACTCGTGACCAGCGGCTACCGCAACCCGTACAGCGACGCGCAGGCGCTGGCGGCCGAACGACTGCTACTCACGACAGTGGTGACGGCCTACCGCGATCATCCCGGCATCGGGATGTGGAATCTGGGCAACGAACCCGACCTGTTCGCCTGGCCCGCCGATGCGCCTGCCGGCCGCGCCTGGGTACGCGCGATGACGCAGCTGATTAAATCGCTCGACCCGCAGCACCCGGTGACGTGCGGGCTGCATATGGATAGCCTGATGCGCGACAACGGTCTGCGCGTCAGCGATGTCTTCGGCGAGACCGATGTGGCGGTGATGCACAGCTACCCGATGTACACCGACTGGGCGCGTGGCCCGCTCGACCCCGATCTGGTGCCGTTCTCGTGTGCACTCGCCAGCGCG
>JAYUYF010000002.1:0-2286 GCA_043752605.1 Roseiflexaceae bacterium | reverse complement strand
CATCCCCGAGCGATACGGTGCCTGCATCACTGTGTTCTCAATTTTCCATTTCTACTTGGCAATTCTCTACACCACCCGATCATTGCCGCCATCGATTGGCACCTGTGCGCCGGTCGTCTTCGCAAACAGATCACCACACATCTCGGCTACCAGTTCGCCTACATCGTGGCTTGTCACCTCGACGCGCAGCAGGTTGTTGGTTTTGTACGCCGCAACACTTAATCCATAGCTCGCGGCGCGCGCCGCGAGCACGTCGGGCGTCCAGATGCCGGTGTCGAACACAGCATTTGGATGCACAATGTTGACCCGAATGCCGTCTGCGCCCCACTCCAGTGCCGCTACCCGTGCGAGTTGCGTCAGCGCAGCCTTGGCCGCCGAGTACGCCGCCGCCCCCGGCCCCGGCGCCGGGACATTTTTCGACCCAATCACCACTACCCGCCCGCCGCCCACCGCTTGCGCCAGCAATGGATGCGCCAGTTGCAGCAGTTGCGCGTTTGCATCAAGGTTGATTGCCATCGTGCGTTGCCAGGTAGCAATGTCAAGTTGCGCGATTGGCGTGCTCGGTGGGAAGATCCCGGCGTTGAGCACCAACATATCCAGCCCGCCAAAATGCCGCACCGCCGCGTCGAGCGCCGCACCCAGCGCTGCGGCATCGGTTACGTCGCACACAATACCTAGCCCATTGTCACCCGTCAGGTGTGCTGCAACCTGTGCGTCGCGGTCGAGCCCCACGACGGCCGCACCTCGCCGCTGCAGCGCCACTACACACGCGCGCCCGATCCCACTCGCTGCTCCTGTCACCAGCGCAATGTTCCCCGCAAACTGCGGCGGTGTGCCCTCGCGCCGCAGTTTATCCTGTTCGAGATCCCAGTATTCCATGGCAAACAGATCATCTTCACCCAGCGCCTGGTAGCCGCCGAGCCGCTCGGCGCGGTCGATCACCCGCAGCGTCTGCAACGCGATATCGCCTGCGATCCGTGCACTACGTGCCGTGCGCCCGGCCGTCAACAGCCCGAGTTCCGTATCGAGCACCACACGCGGAGCAGGATCTAGTGGCTGGATCTGGCGCTCGCTGCGCTCCTGCTGCCGTGCGATGTACGTCCGATATGCGTCAGCATAGGCGGTCACATCGCGCCCTATCATCGGCAGCCGCTTGGTACGAATTACGTGGTCGGGTGTCACACAGCCGCGTTGCGTCACACTGGCCAGATCGGCGCGCTGGACAAACGCGTGTGCTTCCGGCACATCCCAGCTACGCACAATCTGTGCTGCCCCGGCCACATCACTGATTGCGCGCCGAAGATTGGCGAGCGCCACCCGCGCGGGGGGAGTCCCAGTTGCGGTCGGCATATGCCACGCCGCACGTTGGTGTACAAACTGCTCCGCGCGTCCAACTAGCGCGATCATGCGTTCATATGATTCGCGCGCGGTCGCACCCCAGGTGAAGATCCCGTGATTCAACACGACCAATCCCTGGGTAGCAGCTGTCTGCTCGCGCAAAAACGGGATCGCCGCCTGTGCCAGTGCAATGCCCGGCATCACATACGGCATCACAATCACATCCTGCCCGTAGGTTTCGGTGATCCATTTGCGAGCGTCAGGTGTTTGCAGCAGCGTGAGCACCGCCTCGGCATGCGTGTGATCCACGTAGCGCGTGGGGATCAGGGCATGTAATAGAGTCTCGACTGATGGTACTGGTGCACCGGGCTGCAGGCAGGCACAACGCAACGCGTGCATCATCGCCGCATCGTCAAGCCCCGCGATAGTCGCAAGTCGTTGTGCATCTGTCAGCCGCACAGGTGCAAAATCGTCAACATCGACCATCGCCAGATCTGCACCGCTGCCCTTGATGTACAGGACATCCACCAGATTCCCCGCAAAATCGCGCAATTGAAGTTTTATAGACGTATTGCCACCACCGTGCAAGACCAATGCTGGATTGGCCCCAAGCAGCCGCGAACTGTATACCCGTAGCGCAAGTCCATCATCAAGTGTTGCGGCTATCGTCTCGTCCCACATGCTGTGCATGGCTTTCCTTTCGATAATAACGCCCATATCCTAGCACGAGTTGTAAAAGGGAAATACCGAGGTTAAGTCCAGTTCAAGCGCGTGTAAAAACTTGATCTAACATGTGCCAAAAATCCGCTTGACAAGATGGGCTACGGGTGGTATATTTCCCGAGGTCGGCGCGTGGTGGCAACGCAGCGCGGCGGCAGCGGAAACGGACGACAGGGGCAACGGGAACCGGCTTGACAGCCACGACCGCCTGTGGTATGCTACGCAAGC
>JAYUYF010000001.1:0-2287 GCA_043752605.1 Roseiflexaceae bacterium | reverse complement strand
ATCCGCTCACAGCGTATCCCCCCACCATGTTGCGACTCATGCGGGCGGGCAGCCTGCTGATCTCCAGCGATGCCAGCATCGACCCGCAAACCGCGAGCATCTATCAGCAAGCGTATGCGCCCGTCGGCGCACGCGCGCATGTCATCGTTCCGTTTTTGCGCAATGGCCGCTGGGTTGCCAATCTGGCCGTCATTCACGATACCGTACGCGAGTGGCAACCCTCCGAGGTCGCACTGCTCGAGACCCTTGCCGAGCGTATCTGGCTGGCGATCGAACGGTTGCGCACCGAAGCCGAGCAGCGCCAGTACACGACGCGGCTACAATATCTCAACGCCGCCTCGCTCGCGATCAATGCGGCACCTACTCAGGAGGCATTGCTACGCGAGATTGTCGCTGCGGCGCGCGATCTGCTCGGCGCAACCAGCGCGCACGTTGTGCTCGCCGCACATGATCACGAGCAATTATCAGGCGTGGTGTCGCCCACAGATCGCACAAGTACGGTGGATCGATCGCTGCAAGATGCCACGATCAGCGCGCCGCTACGTGATGGTGATGGTGGGTTGCTTGGCAGCATCGAACTTATTGGGACTCAGGTAGCGACGTTCACCGGCACGGATGCGGCGTTGTTCCAGCAACTCGCGCAGGTGGCCGCAATCGCACTCGAAAACCAACTGTTGTATACGCAGGAGCAGGCGGCGCGGTTGCAGGCCGAAGAGGCGAACCAGATGAGGGATGCCTTCCTCGCGACAGTTTCGCACGAATTGCGTACGCCGCTCACCGCGATGCTGGGCTACGCGCAGTTGCTGCAATCGCGCAAGCGCGATGATGCCTATATTGCGCGCACACTTGCCAAGATCGAGCGTAGCGCCCGAGATCAGGCGCTGCTGATCGAAGATCTGCTCGATGTCTCGCGGGTGGTCAGCGGGAAGCTGCGAATTACACCAACGCTCATCGATCTGCGCGCCGTCGTGCAGGCGGCGATCGATACCGTGCGTCCGGCAGTCGAGGCAAAGAATTTGCATCTGCAGATCGCACTCGACGAGAAGGCCAGCGCGGTGATTGGCGATGCCAACCGATTACAACAGGTGGTCTGGAATCTGCTGGCCAACGCGGCAAAGTTTACCCCGGCGGGTGGAACAATCATCGTGCAGTTGGTGCGGGCGGGCGAGAGCGCCGAATTATCGGTCGCAGACACCGGCCAGGGGATCAGCGCTGCGTTTCTGCCATTTGTGTTCGAACGCTTTCGCCAGGCGGATAGTACCAGCCAGCGTGCCCATAGCGGCCTGGGTCTGGGCCTGGCGCTGGTACGCCACCTGATCGAGTTGCACGGCGGCACCGTCCACGCGACGAGCGCTGGCGAAAGCCAGGGAGCAACATTCACGGTCTGCCTGCCGTTGGCGCAGCTGGCCGCCGCTCGCGCTACACGCGTTGTCGTATCCGCCAAACCGGCGATCACCACGCCAGCCGAGTTGCACAATGTACGTGTGCTGGTTGTCGATGATCATCCCGCGATCCTCGACCTGCTCGATGAAGTGCTGGTGGCGGCTGGTGCAACCGTATATCAGTGTGACAACGCGCGTGAGGCGCTGGCGATCCTGGCGCGCTGGCGGCCCGATGTGTTGCTCTCGGATATCGCCATGCCCGACGAAGACGGCTACTGGCTGATCGAGCAGGTGCGCGCGCTGGCGGCAGATGCGGGCGGTACCACACCCGCCGTGGCGCTGACCGCCTACGTGCGCGAGACCGAACGCACGCGCGTGCTCCAGGCTGGCTTCCAGCAGTATGTGCCAAAACCAGTCGAGCCAGCGACGCTGCGCCAGGTGCTGGCGCAGGTTATCGCGCGTGGGTCAGAGGCCGCAGCCTAGATCGGCTCGATCTGGTAGATACACTCTGGCGCACCCATGGCCTGGCACGCTGTCTCGCGCCCAGTCATGCGCGTGCCGCTAATCGCGTGCAGCGCACCAATAAACACGCCCAGCGTAAACGCGCACAGCGGCTCAGTGGAGGTTTGCCCCATCGTGCAGGCACACTCAACGAGCCGCACTTCGTAGCTACCGTTGGCATTGCGCGTGATGCTGGTGATCAGGCACAGACGCGTGCCGTTTGCGCCGAGCGCCGCGTCAAGCTTCGCCTGAATGACCGACGCCTCAGGGTTGCTGCCCATCAATCCCAGGCTCTCGATCAACTCGTAGCCGCGCTTGCGACCAGCACTCACGATTGGCGCACGCCCAGCAGTCTCTTCGGTATTGATGCGCAGATACTGGAAGCAAACTGCGTCCATAAATGA